>JAJQGF010000186.1:0-6629 GCA_021200695.1 Lachnospiraceae bacterium | reverse complement strand
CTACAAGGCTGACGGCATCGATGCCAAGGGCTATGTATGCGACGTTACCAACGAGGAGATGGTAGCGGAGATGGTAGCAAAGATTGAAAAGGAAGTCGGCGTTATCGACATCCTCGTAAACAACGCGGGTATCATCAAGAGAATCCCGATGTGCGACATGACAGCGGCTGAGTTCAGAGCTGTTATCGATGTTGACCTGAACGCTCCGTTCATCGTAGCAAAGGCTGTTATCCCGTCAATGATTAAGAAGGGTCACGGCAAGATTATAAACATCTGCTCAATGATGTCAGAGCTTGGACGTGAGACGGTATCAGCATATGCTGCGGCAAAGGGCGGATTAAAGATGCTTACCAGAAATATCTGCTCTGAATATGGTCAGTACAACATTCAGTGCAATGGCATTGGACCCGGTTATATTGAGACACCGCAGACAGCGCCTCTTCGTGAGCTTCAGCCTGATGGAAGCAGACATCCCTTTGACCAGTTTATCTGTGCAAAGACTCCTGCAAACAGATGGTTAAAGCCTGAGGAGCTTACAGGTCCTGCTGTATTCCTTGCATCTGAAGCCTCAAATGCAGTAAACGGACATATCCTCTATGTAGATGGAGGTATTCTTGCTTACATCGGGAAACAGCCGCAGTAACAGATTAAAGTATATTTAAGTATTTGAAAGGAAACCTACATGAAAATCGCATTAATTAATGAGAACAGTCAGGCTGCCAAGAATGAGCTTATATACAATACCCTGAAAAAGGTTGCTGAGAGCTATGGACATGAGGTATATAACTACGGTATGTACAGCGCTGAGGACTCAAATCAGCTTACTTATGTTCAGAATGGTATTCTTGCTGCAGTGCTTTTAAATTCCAAGGCTGCGGATTTTGTTGTAACCGGCTGCGGAACAGGAGAAGGCGCAATGCTTGCCTGCAATTCCTTCCCGAAGGTGCTGTGCGGACATATTGAGTCTCCTTTGGATGCCTATCTGTTTACTCAGGTAAATGACGGAAACTGTGTGGCACTTCCGTTTGCAGAGAATTTCGGATGGGGCGGAGAGCTCAATTTACAGTATATATTTGAAAAGCTGTTCTGTACTCCGGGAGGAGGCGGATATCCCCCTGAGAGAGTGGTTCCCGAGCAGAGAAACAAGAAAATACTTGATTCCGTAAAGGAAATTACACATACGGATATGGTTACTATTTTAAAGAAGCTTGATTCCGAGCTTGTCAGGGGAGCATTGTCCGGAGATAAGTTCAGTGAGTATTTCTTTGAAAACTGCAGGGACGATGAGATTGCGGAATGTGTTAAGGAGATTCTTGCATAAGCCTTAAGGCATTTTACTTACATGCAGTCAGGGGTGAACAGCCCAAACAAATAAATTGCCGGCAATACGGCGGAAAAGAGGAAAAAATGAACGCAGTTTTAGAGCAAATCAGTAAAATCGGTATTGTACCCGTTGTCAAGATTGACAACGCAGCAGATGCCCTGCCTCTTGCAAAGGCACTTTGTGCAGGCGGACTTCCATGCGCAGAGGTAACCTTCCGTACAAGCGCAGCAGCGGAAGCAATTAAAATTATGACTGACAACTTTCCGAATATGTGCGTAGGTGCAGGTACGGTTCTCAATGCAGAGCAGGTAGATGCAGCTGTCGCAGCAGGTTCAAAGTTTATCGTAAGTCCCGGACTTAATCCTAAGACCGTTAAATATTGTATTGAGAAGAACATTCCCATCACTCCCGGTACCTCAAGCCCCAGCGACATTGAGCAGGCTATTGAGCTCGGTCTGGATGTTGTTAAGTTCTTCCCCGCAGAGCAGTCCGGAGGGCTTGCAAAGATTAAGGCGATGGCAGCTCCCTATGTAAACATGAAGTTCATGCCTACCGGAGGTGTTAATGCTAAGAACCTTACCTCATATCTTGATTTCCCCAAGATTATTGCCTGCGGCGGTTCATGGATGGTACCCGGAGACCTTATCAATGCAGGTGAGTGGGACAAGATTGAGCAGCTTACCAGAGAGGCAGTACAGACCATGCTCGGCTTTGAGCTTGCACATGTTGGTGTAAACTCTGAGAGTGCGGAGGAGGCAGAGAAAGCTGCGAATCGTTTCGCGTTTATCTTTGGCATGCCCGCAAAGGTTGGCAACAGCTCCGTATTTGCAGGAACTGCTGTTGAGTACATGAAGTCGCCTTATCTTGGAAAGAACGGACATATTGCCGTAAGAACCAATTATATTGAGAGAGCTGTCAACTATCTCAGCACTGTTCTCGGCGTTGAGTTTGACGATGCTACAGCTAAAAAGGATGCAAAGGGCAATCTTAAGGCTATCTACCTCAAAGAGGAGATTGGCGGCTTTGCAGTACATCTTGTACAGAAATAAATAAAAAATTAAAATAAGAAAGGAATTACTAAAATGGCAAAAGTTATTACCATGGGAGAGATTATGCTCAGACTCTCTACACCTAACAATGAAAAGTTTATTCAGGCAGATGAGTTCGACATCAACTATGGAGGTGGAGAGGCAAACGTAGCTGTTTCACTTGCCAATTATGGACATGATGCAGAGTTTGTTACTGCTGTTCCCGACAATGAAATCGGAGAGTGTGCAGTGGCTGCTCTCAGAAAGTACAATGTTGAGACCAAACACATTGCAAAATGTGGTGAGAGACTTGGTATTTACTACCTTGAGAGCGGTTCATCAATGAGACCCTCAAAGGTTGTTTATGACAGAGCTCATTCTTCAATTTCAACTGCAACAGAGGCAGATTTTAATTTTGATGAGATTTTCGAGGGCGCAGATTGGTTCCACTTTACGGGTATTACTCCCGCTGTATCAGATGCGGCAGCAGAGCTCACGGAGAAGGCTCTTATTGCAGCTAAAAAGCATGGCGTAAAGGTTTCCGTAGACCTTAACTTCCGTAAGAAGCTCTGGTCCTCTGAGAAGGCTCAGAAGGTTATGAAAAACCTTATGAAATATGTTGATGTATGCATCGGAAACGAGGAGGATGCAGAGCTTGTTCTCGGATACAAGCCCGGTAAGACTGACGTTACAAGCGGTGAGCTTGAGCTTGCGGGATACAAGTCAATTTTTGAGCAGATGGTTGCAGACTATAACTTTGAGTATTGTATTTCATCGCTTCGTGTAAGCCATTCAGCATCTGACAATGGCTGGTCAGCATGCATTTACTCCAGAGATACCAAGGAGTTTTATCACTCCAAGGAGTACAGCATTCATCCTATTGTTGACCGTGTAGGCGGCGGAGATTCATTTGCAGGCGGTGTTATCTGTGGTCTGGTTGACGGCAAGGATTTCAAGGCTGCTCTTGAGTATGGTGTCGCTGCTTCAGCTCTTAAGCATACCATTCCCGGAGACTTCAATCTTGTGTCAAGAAAAGAGGTTGAAACTCTTGCAGGCGGAGATGCTTCAGGACGTGTTCAGAGATAATTTTTAAAGAAATAATAATAAATCTGGCAGAGGGCTAATCAATTAACGATTAGCCCTCTGCTTTTTTTATTTTCAGAGCAGGAATATTGGGGACAGGTCTACATATATATAGATAACAGCTGTTATAAATATCTATGTGTGGGCGGATGAATGAAAAATGGACAGCTTATAAAAATTTTTCCTCAGGATAAAAGAAAATTCTGGGAAAGCACAGCTCTTTTGGAGGAGGAAATAGAGGAGCTTCGTCTGAGGACAGGCAAGCCTGCTATTATAAAAAGCAGAAGCAATGAGCTTTATCCGGATGATAATGGCGAACTGACAACGGATATTGGAAAAGCGCATTGTGTGGATGGCGCGGAATTGGAGGCAATACTCAGACATATCTGTAATTATTCTATTTATGCTTTTGAGGACGAGCTGAGGCAGGGCTTTATTACAGTCCCGGGCGGACACCGCATAGGAATAGCAGGACAGGTTGTGTTGGGGGAGGATGGAAGAATAAAGACTATAAAGCATATTTCATATATGAATATAAGGGTATCGCATCAAATCAGGGGAGTAGCTGATAAGGTAATGCAGAGGCTTTACAAAAATGGGCGGCTTAAAAATACACTTATAATTTCGCCTCCGGGATGTGGCAAGACAACTCTGCTAAGAGATATGATAAGGCAAATATCGGACGGAAACATTTACCATAAGGGTATGTGTGTGGGACTTGTGGACGAGCGCTCGGAGATAGCGGGAGAATATATGGGAGTACCGCAGAATGAGGTGGGAATACGCACGGATGTGTTGGATGCATGTCCAAAATCGGAGGGAATGTTACTTCTGCTGCGCTCAATGGCACCACAGGTTATTGCAGTGGATGAGCTTGGAGACATAAAGGACCTCGAAAACCTGCATATGGCTATGTCATGCGGAAGCAGCTTTGTGGCAACCATGCATGGGGAGAACCTGGAGGATGCGGATAGAAGATTTGGCAGGGGCAGGCTTTTAAAATATGAATTATTTGAGCTTTTTATTGTTCTTGACAGAAAGGACGGAGTACCGCGAATAAAGAGAATTTATGAAAAGGAGGAGGCATATGCTTCGCTTGGCAGGCGGGATAATGATACTTTCGGGTACTGTTGGCCTGGGAATATGGTATAGAAACAGATTTTACGAGAGAGTGGAAATATTGGGCCGACTTATAGAGATTATAGATTTATTTCTAAGTGAAATAAATTTCAGCAATGCGACAATGCCGGAATGCTGTGCCCGGATTGGCATACGCCTCAGTGCGGGAAATGCAGCTGACAGGAGATTGGGAGCCTCATTAATTAAGGTGCATGAGCTTATGAGCGGAAGTGACGGGGTCAGCTTTGATAAAGCTTTTGGCAGGACTATGGGGGAATGTCTTAAGGAATTTGTGCTTGAAGCCGGTGATATTGAGAAATTCCTTAAGCTGTCAGGCACAGGAGGCTACAGCGATGGACAGATGCAGCTCAAAGCGCTTGAAAAAATCAGGTATGATTTGAGTGACACGGCTTCTTCATTAAAAAGTGAGGTTGAAAACAGGGGAAGAATAGCAGTAGGGCTTGGTGCAATGGGGGGACTGCTGCTTGTTATAGTCCTTCTATAGATACGAATAAGGGTAAAGGGTGACATAATGGAGGTTAGTCTGATTTTTAAAATAGCGGCTGTTGGAATACTTGTCACAATCTTAAGTCAGGTGCTTAAGCATAGTGGCAGAGAGGAGCATGCATTTCTGGTCAGCCTTGCGGGACTTATAATCGTGCTGACATGGATTGTTCCTTATATATATGATTTGTTTAAGACAGTTCAGGCATTGTTCGAGTTTCAGTAATCCGGATTTGAACAATACAGGTACAATTAAAATGAATGTAAATGATGGAAGTGTGAATAATGGCAGCGATAATAAAGATAAGTATACTTGGAATAGCAGGAGTGCTTCTTGCAGTACAGTTTAAAAGCACAAAGCCCGAATATGGAATATACATAGGCTTTGCAATGGGAATACTTATTTTTTCCTACGGCATAAGACAGGTGGAGACGGTGCTGGGACAGTTTTCACTTTTAAAAAATTATCTCAATGGGATGGACAGTTATTTGTCTGTGCTTATGAAGGTAATAGGAATATCATATGTATGTGAATTTGCCGCAGGAATATGTAAGGACGGAGGCTTTTCGTCTGTGGCAGACCAGATAGAGATAATGGGAAAGCTCTCCGTAATGTTTGCAGGACTTCCGATATTGTTTGCAATAATTGAACAGATACAGAGCTTTGTGTCCTGAAGAAATGTTACAGCTGATTGTGCTTTCCATGGGTTATAGAAAAAATGCGGAGAGAAATATGACTGAAGTTGACTCGGTTCTTAGCGAATATGGATTTGAAGAGTTTCAGGCAGGAATGGATAAATTGTTTCCTGCTTCTGAAATATCATTTGAAGGGCTTATATCAAGGGTGACTGGGGGCGACATTATAGGCGCTCTTACCGATTTTGTTCAGGCTGAGCTTGGAGGAATGGCAGACTCATTTTACAGTCTGAAGTCGATAGTTGTCTGGCTTATAGTGTTGGGCGTGATGTCAGCTCTTTTAATACATTTTGCCGAGGTTTTTGACAGACATCAGGTATCTGATATGTGCTTTTATTTCCTTTATCTTCTGCTTGCAGCGGTTTTGCTCAAATGCTTTTCGGAAATATCCGATACGGCCTACGATGCAATGGAAAATATTGTACTGTTTGTCAGACTGCTGGTGCCGGCTTATCTTGTGACGGTTGGAGTGTCATCTGGAGTTACTACGGTCACGGTATACTATCAGCTTTTGCTGTTTCTTATATATGGCGTGGAAAACATACTTATCGGAGTGGTGCTGCCTCTTGTGTACAGTTACCTTATGCTTTCCGTAATAAATGGAATATGGAGTGAGGAGAAGCTCACACTCCTGATAGAGCTTTTGGAAAAAGGAATTACATGGACTCTGAAGGCGGCATTGGGAGTGGTTACGGGAATCAGTGTGTTTCAGGCATTAATAGCGCCGACTGTGGATTCACTGCAGTCTGCTGCCATAAAGAAGGCTGTATCTGCACTGCCGGGTGTAGGGGGCACTGCGGAGGGGCTTGTCGAGCTGACGGCAGCATCGGCGCTTGTAATAAAAAACAGTATAGGGGTAGTGCTTTTAATCATGC
>JAJQGF010000259.1 GCA_021200695.1 Lachnospiraceae bacterium | reverse complement strand
GTTCCTATCCGTAACCTTAACCTCTATAAGCTCATCATCCTCCCTAAGGTTGATGGCAGCAAGACCGTTTTTACGGACATTGGCGAATTCCATAAGGGAAGTCTTTTTTACGGTTCCTTTCTTAGTAACCATAAAAAGGTTTTTATTTTCATTGTATTCCTTGATAGGAATCATTGCAGTTATTTTTTCTCCGGGTGAGAGCTGCAAAAGATTAACTATTGCCGTGCCCCTTGCAATTCTTCCTGCCTCCGGAATTTCATATGCCTTAAGGCGGTAAACTCTTCCAAAACTTGTAAAGAAATTCAAATAATGATGATTAGTAGTCATCAGAAGGTCTTCTATGTAATCATCATCTATTGTCTGCATACCTTTTATTCCCTTACCACCACGGTTCTGTGCCTTAAAATTATCTACTGTCATTCTCTTGATATATCCGAGACTTGTCATAGTCACAACCGTATTTTCTCTGGGAATCATATCCTCCATTGATATATCAAATTCTTCAAATCCTATTTTTGTTCTTCTCTCATCCCCATATTTTTCGGAAATTTCAAGAATTTCTTTTCTTATTACGCCAAGAAGAATTTTTTCATCCGAAAGTATTGCTTTTAGCTCTGTTATTTTTGTTTCCAGCTCCTTATGCTCATTTTCAAGCTTTTCTCTTTCAAGACCTGTCAAAGCTCTCAGACGCATATCCACAATCGCCTGAGCCTGAACATCATCAAGTCCGAAGCGTTCAATAAGTCTATCCTTTGCTGTCTGGGTATTTTCACTGCCTCTTATTATTGAAATAACTTCATCTATAAAGTCAAGCGCTTTCAGTAAGCCCTGTAATATATGGTCCCTTTCCTCAGCCTTATTAAGGTCATATTTAGTTCTTCTTGTAACCACATCCTCCTGATGCTTTAGATAATTAATAAGCATATCAAGAAGATTCATTACCTTAGGCTCATTGTTTACAAGAGCAAGCATTATAACACCGAATGTATCTTGAAGCTGTGTATGCTTAAAGAGCTGGTTTAAAATTACATTTGCATTTGCATCTTTACGAAGCTCAATTACAACTCTTATTCCCTCTCTGTTTGATTCATCCCTTATATCAGTAATTCCTTCAATCTTTTTCAGCTTGACAAGCTCAGCAATTTTAATTATCAAATTTGCCTTGTTTACCATATATGGAAGCTCAGTAGCAATTATCTGACTTTTACCGTTAGGAAGTGTTTCAATGTCTGTAACTGCTCTTACCCTTATTTTTCCACGCCCGGTTCTATAAGCCTCTTCTATTCCTCTGGTGCCCATTATTATACCGCCGGTAGGAAAATCAGGAGCCTTTACAATATCCATTATTTCCTCAAGAGTTGTTCCTCTTCCTTCATTTATTCGGTTGTCAATTATTTTTACTACTGCATTTATCACCTCCCGAAGATTATGGGGAGGTATATTTGTCGCCATACCTACAGCAATACCGGTAGTTCCGTTTACAAGTAAATTAGGAAAACGGCTTGGAAGCACAACAGGTTCTTTTTCAGTATCATCAAAGTTCGGTACAAAATCAACCGTATCCTTATTAATATCAGCCAAAAGCTCCATGCTTATCTTAGAAAGCCTTGCCTCAGTATATCGCATTGCTGCGGCTCCATCACCGTCCATAGAGCCAAAATTTCCATGACCATCAACCAGCGGATATCTGAAATTCCAATCCTGAGCCATGTTAACTAATGCACCATATATTGAGCTGTCTCCGTGTGGATGAAATTTACCCATTGTATCACCCACAATACGCGCACTTTTACGATGCGGCTTATCCGGCCCGTTATTAAGCTCTATCATTGAATAAAGGACTCGTCTCTGCACCGGCTTAAGGCCATCTCTCACATCAGGAAGAGCTCTGGATGCAATAACGCTCATAGCGTAGTCGATATAGAAGGTCTCCATTCTCTCCTTCAAATCAACCTCTTGGATTTTGTCAAAAACATTATCTTCCATATTTCCTCACATTTTCTATCTCTTAAATATCAAGATTTTGCACAAATCTGGCATTTTCTTCAATGAATTCTCTTCTTGGCTCAACCTTATCACCCATAAGCGTAGTAAAAGTAAGGTCAAGCTCAGATTCCATCTCTTCATTGTAATTTACACGCATAAGAATTCTTTTCTCCGGGTCCATAGTAGTCTCCCAGAGCTGCTCGGCATCCATCTCTCCGAGACCCTTATAACGCTGAATTTTATTATTTTGGTCACGTCCTACTTCCTTAAGAATATTGTCAAGCTCTTCATCACTATAGGCATACCATATCTTTTTATTTTTCTCAAGCTTATAAAGGGGAGGCTTTGCAAGAAAAACGTGTCCCTCCTTTATTAAATCAGGCATAAATCTATATATAAATGTAAGAAGAAGTGTACTTATATGAGCACCGTCAACATCTGCATCTGTCATAAGTATAATTTTATTATACCTAAGCTTGGTAATATCAAAATCCTCATGTATACCTGTGCCAAATGCGGTTATCATAGCCTTAATTTCAGCATTGGCATATATTTTATCAAGTCTCGCTTTTTCTACATTAAGTATTTTGCCGCGAAGAGGAAGTATTGCCTGAGTTGCTCTTGAACGCGCAGTCTTAGCACTTCCTCCTGCAGAATCTCCCTCAACAATATATATCTCACAGTTTTTAGGGTCTTTATCAGAACAGTCTGCAAGCTTCCCCGGAAGTGACAAGCCTTCAAGAGCAGTTTTTCTTCTTGTAAGGTCTCTGGCCTTTCTTGCCGCTTCTCTGGCTCTCTGTGCAAGTATTGATTTCTCACATATTGATTTAGCCACATTAGGATTAAGCTCAAGAAAATATGTAAGCTGCTCCGAAACTATTGAATCAACCGCACCTCTTGCTTCACTGTTGCCCAATTTCTGCTTAGTCTGTCCTTCAAACTGTGGGTCCTCAATTTTAACACTTATAATTGCAGTAAGACCCTCCCTTATATCCTCTCCTGACAAATTAGGCTCACTGTCCTTAAGAAGCTTTGTACCTCTGGCATAATCATTGAAGGTTTTGGTAATTGCATTTCTAAAGCCCTGAAGATGTGTACCGCCCTCCGGAGTATTAATATTATTAACAAAGCTAAACACACTTTCGTTAAATGAATCGTTATGCTGAAATGAAACCTCAACATACACATTATTTTTTTCACCCTCAAAATAGAGAATATTTTCATAAAGAGGTGTTTTGCTTTTATTGAGATAAGCTACAAATTCTTTTATGCCTCCCTCATAATAAAATTCAATAACCTTCTGTTTTTTGCCATTTTCACGAATTAAATTATGTACTACGCCTATTTTGCCGCCTGTAACAGCCTTTGCCTCTTCATCATAGGCTCTTGCATTTACTAATGAATTATCTACGTCCTCAAAATTTTCGGTAATATCTGAATTTTCTTTATCTTCAACAGCTCTTACAAGCAATTCATTTATTTGTTCATTTTCCTTTTCTTTAAGGATATCCTCATCAGCATAGGCAAATTCAGACTCAGAAGCAGATATAATTTCACCATTTTCATCATATCTGTTATCCCTGAGAATAATACGCAGACCCTTAGTAAGAAAAGCCATTTCACGAAGTCTGCTTTTTAATATATCAAAATCATAAACAGTGGTTTCCGTAAAAATGGTTTTATCCGGCAAAAATGTAATCTTTGTGCCTGTTTTCTCTAAAGGACATACACCTGTTTCCTTTAAAGAATAACATACCTTTCCTCTTTCATACCTCTGCTTATAAACCTTTCCATCCTGGCATATTTCCACCTCAAGCCAATCTGAAAGTGCATTTACTACAGAAGCTCCTACACCGTGGAGTCCGCCGGAAACCTTATAGCCTCCTCCGCCAAATTTTCCTCCGGCATGAAGAATGGTAAATACAACCTCAACTGCAGGAATTCCTGCTTTATGATTAATACCTGTCGGAATACCCCGTCCATTGTCAATAACTGTTATTGAATTATCTTCATTTATAGTTACATCAATAGTATCGCAAAAGCCTGCAAGAGCTTCATCTACAGAATTATCCACAATCTCATACACAAGATGATGAAGTCCTCTGCTTGCTGTTGTACCTATATACATTCCCGGTCTTTTTCTAACAGCCTCAAGTCCCTCAAGAATCTGAATCTGGTCAGCTCCATATTCATGGTCAACTGTAGTATTATTAATGTTTTCTTCGCTCATCATTTTCCTCATTTCTACATTTCATCATTCATACAGGTAACATTCCCGCAATATACCTTAAAAATCCTGTTTATTTTAAACCTGTTATTTACAAATTCCTCAAGGCCCGTACAGGTAATAATAGTCTGTATATCACCTATACTGTTAAGCAGATAATTCTGTCTGTTACTGTCAAGCTCCGAAAGAACATCATCAAGAAGAAGAATAGGCATATCTTTTGTAATTTTTTTTACAAGCTCTATTTCTGACAGCTTAAGTGAAAGGGCTGCAGTCCTCTGCTGCCCCTGAGAACCAAATTTTCTTATATCTATACCACCAATAAAAAAGGAAAAATCATCTCTGTGAGGACCAACAGATGTCATTTTTGATTTGATATCCCTGTCATGGTTATACTTAAGCTTTCTTTCAAAATCATCAGCCTCGGTATTAGGTTCATATACTATTTTAATTTCCTCTGCGTTACCGGAAAGCTTTTTATGAATATCGTATATAATATCATTTAACTGTTCTGCAAAAAGGCGCCTGCGCTCAATCAGCTTATTTCCATATGAGACAAGCTGCATATCCCATATATTTAATGTTTCTTTTAAATCAGGATTATAATACATATCCTTTAAAAGAGTATTTCTCTGATTAACTATTTTGTTATAATGATTTAAGTTATAAAGATAAAAATTATCAAGCTGACATAATTCCATATCAACAAATCTTCTTCTTTCTGCAGGACCACTTTTTATAATTGCAAGATCCTCAGGAGAAAAAAATACAACATTACATAATCCAAGTAAATCAGCAGCTTTTTTTATTTTTTGTCCATCAATAGCAATTCCTTTGGACTTTGCTTTGCGAAGATGCATATCAATTCTGGTCTCCGCACCTTCCTTTTCAATATAGGCTCTTATATGAGCTTCATCTTTGTTAAAGTTAACTATTTCTCTGTCCTTGCTGCCCTTATGAGATTTAGTAGTAGCAGCAACATATATAGCCTCAAGTATATTTGTCTTACCCTGAGCATTATCCCCATACAGAATATTCGTACCTTTATCAAATTCCAGCTTTAAGGCATCATAATTTCTGTAATCAGAAAGCTCAATTGATTTAATAATCATATATTCCTTCACTCTAAGCTTTGATTAAGCTTTTCAATTTTTATTATTTCTCCCTTATATAACACTTCGTCACCGGCTGTAAGCTTTTTGCCGCGTCTGGTCTCTATCTGGCCGTTTACAATTACAAGACCATCCTGTATTGCAAATTTTGCATCAACACCAGATTCTGCCAGACCTGCTGCCTTAATTGCCTGACCAAGCTTTATATAATCCTCTCTTAAATAAATAGTCTGCATAATTAACCTCTAAAACTAATTTACGGTTGTAAAATTAACCGGAAGTATAAGATAAATATAATTCTCCTCCGCATCCTTTATAAAACAGGGTGCCTTCGGATTTACCATATAAAGCTCAACAATCTCATCATCTATAACTCTCAGAGCATCAATAAGAAACCTTGGATTAAATCCTATCATAAGATCCTTTCCGCTCTTCTCTATATCTATATCTTCATTCATACTACCAATAATGGAATTTATCTTAAGCTCCATTTTTTCATCGGTAATATTAATAATTATAGGCTTTTTATCGCCCTCATTTACTAAAAGAGTAGCTCTGTCAATACAGTTAATAAATTCCTTTTTATTTATTTTTACTTTCGTCTCATAATCGCTGGAAAGCATTTGACTGATTTTAAAATACTCTCCCTCAATAAGTCTTGACACAACAGTCGTATTGTCAAATTCAAAAACAATCTGATTAGGAGTGAATGAAATAGTCACATCATTTTCCGCTCCGCCGGGTAAAATCTTACTTACCTCATTAAGCGTTTTACCGGGAACAACAACCTTTTTAGACTCATAGCTGTTCTTAAGCTGAATTTTTCTTATTGAAATACGATGTCCATCAAGCGATACAACCTTTAATATATCGCCATCTATATCAAAAAGCTCACCGGTCATAAGCTTATTGTTATCATTATCAGATATTGAGAAAATTGTCTGTCTTACAACCTCTTTGAGAGTAAACTGACTTATAACAATACTGTCGTTGCGCTCAACCTTTGGAATATATGAAAAATCATCTCCAGACTTGCCTATAATATTAAACTTTGCCTTTTCACAGGTTATAGTAGTCTTATATGAAGCATCTGTTTCAATAGTAATATCATTATCAGGAAGCTTACGCACTATATCGAGAAATATCTTTGCATCAAGCGCTATTATACCTTTTTCAATAATATCTCCTTCGATAATTGTTTCAATTCCAAGCTCCATATCATTTGCGGTAAGGGTTATAGCTCCTTTTGAAGCATCAACCAGAATACATTCAAGTATTGACATTGTAGTCTTATTAGGTACAGCCTTTGATACTGTCTGTACTCCATTTAACAGGGCTGCTTTTGAACAGATTAATTTCATGTGTATATAACTCCCTTCATTTTTAATAATATAAAATATAAAAGAATTTAATAATAATATTATTAATAGACGTTCATAAGTGCAAAACCATTTCTATTATACTATTTTTATAGAAAAAATGGAATGGAAAACATGAGAATTATTTAATTATAACCTGAGGATAAGCATTAAGTTATTCACAAACCATTTTTCATATAAAAATTTATAAAATTAATTATCAACATATATTCACGGTAAATATTAAAAAACAATGTGTTTATGTGTATAAAAATTTTATGGATTAATCTTTTTTCTTATTATATCTACTTTATTGCTCAGCTCTTCATTGGTACTAAGCTCAGAGGTAATCTTATTTACTCCATGTATAACTGTGGTATGGTCTTTCTTACCGAGCAGCTTTGCTATAGTCATATATGATATTCCGTCAATCATATGGTAACATAAGTACATAACAATCTGTCTTGGAAGTACAAATTCTGAATTACGTTTTTTTGAGGTAATGTCCTCAGGCTTAACTCCAAAATGCTCTGCAACTATGTTAATTATTGTAGAAGGGGTAATTTCCTTTGGTTTATTAGGATAAATAACATCCTTAAGAGCCTCCTCCGCAAGTGTAAGAGTAAGCTCTTTTTTATTCAGCTTTGCAAAAGCTATAATTTTATTTAAGGCTCCCTCTAATTCACGTATATTTGATTTTATATTAGTAGCAATATATTGAATTATATCTTCATCTATTTTTAAATCAGAATTTTCAGCATTTTTTCTTAATATTGCCATCCTTGTCTCATAATCCGGCGCCTGAATATCAGCGGTAAGTCCCCATTCGAATCTTGAGCGGAAGCGTTCGTCCAATGTATCCATATCCTTAGGAGGCTTATCGGAGGAAATAATTATCTGTTTGTGTGCGCTGTGCAGGACATTAAAGGTGTG
Source organism: Lachnospiraceae bacterium (assembly GCA_021200695.1). GTDB lineage: Bacteria > Bacillota > Clostridia > Lachnospirales > Lachnospiraceae > Acetatifactor. The sequence continues at coordinate 753 of JAJQGF010000259.1, read as the reverse complement.
GAAGAATTCCTCCTGAGTGCTTTCCTTTCCTATTATAAACTGTATATCATCTACCATAAGTACATCTACTGTTCTGTACTTCTCACGAAGCTTTGTCATTGACGCAGTATTACCGCTTCTTATTGATTCTATAACTTCATTTGTAAATTCTTCTGATGTTACATAAAGAACATTTTTGTCAGGATTTTGTTCTAATATAAAATGGCCTATCGAATGCATAAGATGAGTTTTTCCCAATCCTGCGCCACCATATAAGAACAGGGGATTATAAACCTCTCCGGGAGTTTCAGCAACGGCTAGTGATGCTGAGTGGGCAAATTTATTGTTGCTGCCGACAACAAAGGTGTCAAATTTATATTTTGGATTAAGATTGGCATTTTCATATTTTATATTGTAAGCAGTATTAGAGGATGATTCACCTTCAAATTTATATTGAACCTTTGCATCCTTTTCAAGAATAAAAGTAATATCATAGTTATGATTAAACATTTCAGTGATTGTGACCTGAAAGAAGCTTTTATATTTTGAGGATATATAATTTAGGGCATGAGCCTGGTCAGAAGGAATTATAATGTTTACGACATCATTTACAACATTGTATAATTCAAGGGGCTCGACCCATGTATGATAAGAAATGTCAGAAAGATTATATTCTCTTCTGACAGTCTCTTTTATTTCCGTCCAATTTTCTTTTATACTATCCATTTTAAAACCTACCTTACCAGATTAAAGCTACAAGGTTAATTTTAATAT
>JAJQGF010000136.1 GCA_021200695.1 Lachnospiraceae bacterium | reverse complement strand
ATATAAACCATCTGCTCAGATATCCTGAGGATTCTGCGGGAAGCATTATGACCGTTGAGTATGTAGACCTCAAGGAGAAGCTCACTGTAAATCAGGCGATTGAGCGCATCAGAAAGGTTGGAGTGGATTCGGAGACCATAAATATCTGCTATGTTCTTGATTCACAGAGAAAGCTTTTAGGAACCGTTGCGTTAAGATATCTGCTGCTGACCCCGGGAGATGAGACAATAGGTGATATAATGCATGAAAATGTCATCTCAATTAATACGCTTATGGACCAGGAGGAGGTCGCCAGACAGTTTCAGAAATATGACTTTACCTCAATGCCTGTGGTGGACAACGAGAACCGCCTTGTGGGAATAATTACTGTCGATGACATTGTGGACATCATGCAGGAGGAGACCACCGAGGACATGGAAAAGATGGCAGCTATCGTCCCGAGTGATAAGCCCTACATGAAGACCACGGTTTGGGAAACCTATAAAAAGAGAATACCGTGGCTTCTTCTGCTGATGGTGTCGGCGACTTTTACAGGTGCAATCCTCACTCATTTTGAGGAGGCGCTTGCGGTATGTACCTCTCTTATTCCTTTTATACCTATGCTTATGGACACGGGAGGAAATGCCGGAGGACAGGCAAGCGTTACCGTTATAAGAGGACTTTCTCTGGGAGAGATAGAATACAAAAGTGTACCGAGAATAATATGGAAGGAAATAAGGGTAGCGATATTCTGCGGAGTGACACTTGCAGCCGCAAATTTTGTCAAGCTGATGCTGTTTGACCGGGTAGAGCTTATGGTGGCTGCGGTGGTTTGCCTGACGCTTACCGCAGCGGTGCTTCTGGCTATGCTTGTGGGATGTCTTCTTCCGATAGGCGCCAAAAAGCTTGGCTTTGACCCGGCGGTTATGGCAAGCCCGTTTATCACCACCATAGTTGATGCACTTTCTCTTATAGTATATTTCCAATGTGCAAGGCTGCTTTTGGGAATCTGAACCGCAGAAAAATCTATTGTCAATAAAGTTTTTTTATGTTATAATTGCAAAATGACTGTGGCTGTAGGAATATCCCGGATGATATCCGTGTATGGCCGCTATTAAGGAGGAAAACGTAACCATGAGTTTACAGGTAGAAAAGTTAGAAAACAATATGGCAAGGCTGACCATTGAGGTGTCCGCAGAGAACTTTGAGAAGGCGGTTGACAGCGCCTACAACAAGCAGAAAAACAAAATTGCCGTTCCCGGCTTCCGTAAGGGTAAGGCACCCAGAAAATTGATTGAGCAGATATACGGCAGTGATATATTCTATGAGGATGCCGCAAACGAGATTATACCTGATGCATATGACAGCGCTCTTGAGGAGTGCACAGAGGATATTGTGTCTTCGCCGAAAATAGATGTTACACAGATTGAGAGCGGTAAGCCCTTTATATTTACTGCGGAGGTTGCATTAAAGCCGGAGGTCACACTTGGAAAATACAAGGGAATAGAGGTTGAGAAGGCTGAGCTTAGTGTAAGCGATGAGGAGATTAATGAGGAGATAGACAGAAACCGCGACACCAATTCCCGCACAGTTACTGTCGAGGACAGAGCCGTAAAGGACGGTGATATGACGGTTATAGATTTTGAGGGCTTTGTGGACGGAGCTGCCTTTGAGGGCGGCAAGGGCTCTGATTATCCCCTTACGATTGGTTCGGGAGCATTTATTCCCGGCTTTGAGGAGCAGCTTATCGGCGCTGAGATTGGAAAAGAGACAGAAGTGAATGTAACCTTCCCTGAGGATTATCAGGCAGACGAGCTTGCGGGAAAGGCTGCGGTATTTAAGTGTACAGTCAGGGAAATAAAGGAGAAGGAGCTTCCTACGCTTGAAGAGACTGCTGAGGATTTGGGCTTTGACAATGTTGATGCATATAAAGAGGATGTAAAGAAGAAGATAGCTGACAAAAAAGCAGAGGAGGCAAAGTCTGCCAAAGAGGAGGCTGTGGTCGATGCGATTATTGCGGATGCCGTGATGGATATCCCGGATGCAATGCTTGAGACACAGCAGAGACAGATGATTGATGAGTTTGCCCAGAGAATCCAGACGCAGGGACTTACAATGGAGCAGTACATGCAGTTTACGGGGCTTACACAGACGGCTCTTACAGAGCAGGTTAAACCGCAGGCGCTCAAGAGAATCCAATCAAGACTTGTGCTTGAGGCAGTTGCAAAGGCTGAAGGCATTGAAGCCTCCGAGGAGGATTTTGAGGAAGAGGCAAAGACCATGGGAGAGGTATACCAGCTTGATGCGGACAAGGTTAAGGAAATGCTTGGAGAAAAGGGCAAAAAGCAGGTTAAGGAGGATATCTGCATAAAGAAGGCTGTTGATTTTGTGGTTGAAAATGCTAAAGAGACAGAGCCTGTTGTTGATTAGGCGATTAGGATAACCGGATGACATAAAGTTGTACCCGTTTTCAGGGTACAACTTTCGTGTATAATGGTTTTTATAATTATGCCAGGGGATGAGTTCATTAACTTTTTATGAAATCATGGCATGAACCATTGAAAAATTTATTTAATTACGATAAGATGAAAAGCAGAGCATTTTTATAAATAATAAATTGTATTTTGCAGGGCAATAATAAATTTGGAATTGGAGGAAGCAGCATGAGTTTAGTACCTTATGTCATAGAGCAGACCAGCAAGGGTGAGCGCTCATATGATATCTATTCAAGACTTTTAAAGGACCGTATAATTTTTCTTGGCGAGGAGGTAAACGAAACCTCTGCAAGCATTGTTGTGGCGCAGCTTCTTTTTCTGGAAGCCGAGGAGCCGGAGAAGGATATACATCTTTATATTAACAGCCCGGGAGGAAGCGTTACTGCGGGCATGGCAATTTATGATACGATGAGATATATTAAATGTGATGTATCAACCGTATGCATCGGCATGGCTGCAAGCATGGGCGCCTTTCTTCTTGCAGGAGGACAGAAGGGCAAGAGATTTGCACTTCCAAACGCTGAAATTATGATTCACCAGCCGTTGGGCGGCACTCAGGGGCAGGCTACAGAGATTGAAATAGCTGCAAAGCATATCCTCAAGACAAAGGAAAAGCTAAACCGTATGCTTGCAGAGAATACGGGAAAGGATTATGAGACCATATGCGCCGACACTGAGAGGGATAATTGGAAGAGCGCTGAGGAGGCCTGTGAGTACGGACTGATTGACAAGGTCATTACCTTCCACGATGCGGCCAAAGAAAACTAAAACAGGAGTATGAGTGATGGCGGGAAAAAATTCCGATAATAATATTAGATGTTCATTCTGCAATAAGACCCAGAATCAGGTAAAAAAGCTGATTGCGGGTCCCAACGGAGTGTATATCTGTGATGAGTGTATAGACATCTGTGCCGATATTCTTGAGGAGGAGCTTGAGGATGAGGAGGAGCAGGAGACCCTGCATCCGGAGATTAATCTTTTAAAGCCAAAGGAAATTAAAGGCTTTCTGGACGAATATGTTATCGGCCAGGAGGAGGCTAAGAAGGTGCTGTCGGTAGCTGTGTATAATCATTACAAGCGTGTAACGGCCCCCAAGGATTTGGATGATGTGGAGCTTCAGAAATCAAACATTATCATGGTTGGCCCTACCGGCTCGGGTAAGACCTATCTGGCACAGACCCTTGCCAAAATTATAAACGTACCGTTTGCGATTGCCGACGCGACAACGCTCACCGAGGCGGGATATGTGGGTGAGGATGTTGAAAATATCCTTTTAAAGCTTATTCAGGCCGCTGATTATGATGTGGAGCGCGCCAAGTACGGTATTATTTATATTGATGAGATAGACAAAATAACCAAAAAGGGCGAAAATGTTTCCATAACCAGGGATGTATCCGGAGAGGGTGTGCAGCAGGCGCTTCTTAAAATCATTGAGGGAACCGTTGCAAGCGTGCCGCCTCAGGGAGGCAGAAAGCATCCCCATCAGGAGCTGATACAGATAGACACTACCAATATATTGTTTATCTGCGGCGGAGCCTTTGACGGACTTGAGAAAATTGTTGAAGCGCGGCTTGACAGAAAGACAATAGGCTTTAACACGGAGATATCTGCAAAGTCCACCAAGGAAATAAGTGAGATATTACAGCAGGTTACGCCTCAGGATCTTGTAAAATTCGGACTCATACCGGAATTTGTGGGTCGTGTGCCTATTTGTGTTTCCCTGAGAGGGTTGGACAGGGATGCGCTCATAAGGATTTTAAAGGAGCCAAAGAATGCGCTTATAAAGCAGTATCAGAAGCTGTTTGACATGGATGATGTTGAGCTTGCTTTTGATGAAAATGCCATTGAAGCCATAGCAGACAAGGCATTTGAGAGAAAGACCGGCGCAAGGGGATTACGTTCTATTATGGAGAGCGTAATGATGGATACCATGTATGAAATCCCCTCTGATGATACAGTGGAGAGATGTGTTATAACTAAGGAGTCCGTAGACGGTGCCGAGAAGCCGAGGACTGTCCGGCATGGCGAAGGTAATTAATAATATGCGCAGTATTTCAGCGTGAGGTCAGTATGGTAATAAAAAATGTGAATCTTGAGACAGTGTGTGGAATAACAAGCAGGCTTCCGGACAATATTCATCCGGAGGCTGCTTTTGCAGGAAAAAGTAATGTAGGCAAATCCTCTCTTATAAATGCTCTTATGAACCGCAAATCGCTTGCACGTACCAGCGCACAGCCCGGGAAGACGCAGACAATAAACTATTACAACATAAATGATGAAATTTATTTTGTTGATTTGCCCGGATACGGATATGCGAATGCCAACGAGAAGGTAAAGGCTCAGTGGGGGAAAATGATAGAGAAATATCTTCACACCTCCAGACAGCTAAAACAGGTTTTTCTGCTAATTGATATACGGCATCAGCCATCATCAAATGACGTTATGATGTATGGCTGGATAAAAGCTCAGGGTTATCAGCCTGTGATAATTGCCACAAAGCTTGACAAAATTAAAAAAAGTCAGCTTCAGAAGCAGATAAGCCTTATACGCACAGCTCTTGGCGCAGGAGCAGACACTATTATAATTCCCTTTTCTGCACAGACAAAGCAGGGCAGGGAGGAAATATATGAGCTTCTGGATGCGGTTATTGAGGAATACGGTGAGGATACGGAAGGCGGAGGGCTATGAAAAAGTACATAAAGGCTGTTGTCAATCTGCTCCTTTCGCTTATTATACTGCTTCTGTTAATATTTGCTCTGCCCAGGCTTTTGCTGCTGTTTTTGCCGTTTGTAATTGGCTGGATAATAGCAATGATAGCGTATCGCCCGGTGTGTTTCCTTGAGGAGAAGCTGAATGTCAGAAGAAGGGTAAGCAGCGCGATAGTTGTAATTGTGGTAATTGCACTTGTGGTGTTTATATTGTATCTGGTGGGCGCTAAGCTTGTTGAGGAAATTATAGGTCTGGCGAGTGCGCTTCCCGATATGTGGAATAGCCTTGAGGCGGAATTTAATGAGATTGGCAGAAGGCTTAGTGTGGTGTATAGTCGTCTGCCTACAGATGTTCAGAGCAGCATCACCGATTTTCCGTCACAGGCGGGTGAATATCTGGGAAATATTGTAAGCCGAATCGGGACGCCCACAATAGCTGCCGCGGGAAACATTGCAAAGCAGCTTCCAACGATAATTATCGGTGTCATTATGGCGCTCCTGTCCTCCTATCTTTTTATTGCGGACAGGGAGGCCGTAAATTCATGGTTTGCGGCTCATATTCCGCATTCCATACAGCAGAAATGGAATATAATACGCAGAAGTCTTGTGAAGGCAGTGGGAGGATATCTCAGGGCACAGCTTAAGATTGAAATGTGGATGTATCTGCTCCTGGTAATCGGACTTACGATTTTAAATGTGGACTACACTCTTCTTATAGCGCTGGGAATAGCAATTCTTGATTTGCTCCCATTTTTCGGAACGGGGACGGTCATGGTGCCGTGGGCGATTATAAAGATATTAAGCTCTGACTATAAGATGGCTATTGGACTTCTGATTATAGGGGGAGTAGGACAGCTTGCCAGACAGATAATACAGCCGAAGATAGTAGGCGATTCAGTGGGAATGCCGGCACTTCCGACCCTGATGCTTTTATATGTTGGATTTAAGCTGGCGGGAGTCCTGGGTATGATAGTAGCGGTGCCGCTGGGCCTTATCATAGTAACGATGTATGAGGAGGGAGCCTTTGATACCACAAGCAGGAGTATACGAATTATTGTGGACGGAATAAATAATTTCCGGAAATTAACGGATGATGATATTGATAATTAAAAACAGTATATTAAATTGAAACCTTTTGCCCTCTGAAACCGTCTTATATTCAGAGGGCATTTTTGATGCCTTAAGGACGTAAAGAAAAATATGCAAAAATGATGCAGAAAGTTTGCTTTTACAGGCTACAATAAATTTATAATGTATTGTAGGAAAGAAAGTGATATTATGGAAATGAGCATACTAATATTTAACAATTATACGGGCTTTAAGGAAATAATGGAGCCGCTCCTTGAAGGAGAGGGAATAAAAATAATTTCCGTTTCGGATTATGATGAGCTTGAGATTAGAATCCGAAACGGAAATGTACAGCTTCTTTTGCTTGATTTGGAGCTGTCAAGCGCAGGCTGGTGCAGCGGTATTGAAATGATATCGGAAATACGGGGGCTGAGCAGCCTGCCCATGATAATTATTTCAGGCCAGACAGCGGAGACAGCAAAGATAATGGCGCTTGATTCCGGGGCTGACGATTATGTTACACAGGAGGTTAATCCTCTTGTACTGCTTGCAAGAATCAAGTCCCAGATAAGGAGATATACGAAGCTTATAAACGTATCTGAAAATATTGGCTCTATATATAGGGTTGACGGATTGGAGATAAATGATGACACCCGAGAGGTATCAGTCGAGGGCAGGCATGGCAGAAGAGGTTTTAAAAGGGCGTAGCTTCGGCATATCGGGCAGCAGTCTGAAAATAATAGCGGTGATTTCAATGTTTATTGACCATGCAGGCGCGGCCTTTCTGGGTCGTATGCTTGTGGGCTTTGGCTCTCTTCCTTATATTTTGGATAACAGCATTATTCTTAAAGTCATGCCGTGGGTGCTGGATTGGGAAAAGCTCGTAAAAGCATACTATATAACCAGATATATAGGACGCATTGCGTTTCCGATATATTGCTTCCTTCTGGTTGAGGGCTTTAAGCACACGCATGATGTAAAAAAGTATGTGCTGCGTCTGGGAGGCTTTGCGCTTATCTCTGAGATACCCTTTGATTTATGTTTTAACGCGTGCGTTATTGAATTTACATATCAAAATGTATTTTTTACATTATTTATAGGGCTTATCACCATGCTTGCGGCTGATTGGTCGGTTAAGCGCAGATGGGCCTCCGCTTCTGCAGCCGATTGGATGTTCAGATGCGCTGCCGTGTCTGCGTCCGTTGTGCTTGGCACTGTGGCGGCTGAATTAATGTCAACTGATTATGGCGGTACAGGCGTGCTGTGCATAATGGTGCTGTATTTTTTCAGAAACAGGAGAGTGGCCCAGGCGCTTGCAGGAGCCGCAGTTTTCTCATGGGAGATAACCGCGCCTCTTGCATTTTTGCCGGTGCTTGCCTACAATGGCAGAAGGGGACTTAAATTAAAATATTTTTTCTATATGTTTTATCCCGCGCATCTGCTTCTCATCTATCTGGTATGTAAAGTGATGGGAACCGGGGATATCAGGGTGTTCTGAACAGGCATTATCTGGCATTAATTGAAAAAAAGAAAACGCTGTAAGATTGACATATTATGCCAAAGTGTGTAAAATGAAGTTATGTTGCTTGTATTTATTACTTGATAGTATGAATTGGAGGATTCCTTGTATGCAGATGCCTATTTTCGAAAAGTATATTGATGAGCTTATTGAGAAAAGTACGCTTGATGTTCCGGCGTGGAATATTGAAAAAGCAAGGTCAGGAAATGTAGGAGGATGGAATTATATTGACGGCGCAATGATACTTGCTTTACTTGAGATATATAAAGCAACCGGCGAAAAGAAATATTATGAATTTGCCGATGCTTTTATTGATCACAGAGTTGATGATAATGGAAAAATCAGCGGGTATTCTGTTGAGGAATACAATATTGATAATGTAAATGCGGGAAAGACTCTGTTTCAGCTATACGAGCTGAACGGCACGGAGAAGTACAGAAAGGCTATAGATTTAATTTACAGTCAGGTACAGACGCAGCCCAGAACAGCCGAGGGGAATTTCTGGCATAAGAAAATTTATCCATATCAGGTATGGCTTGACGGCTTATATATGGGGCAGCCCTTCTATATGGAGTATGAGACTAAGTTTAACAATAAAAAGAATTATAAAGACAT
>JAJQGF010000241.1 GCA_021200695.1 Lachnospiraceae bacterium | reverse complement strand
CAATATGTGTGTAGTTCATTTCCGTAAGAGATTCAGCTATTCTTGCAGCAACCTACCTGTATTTATAAAAGCCGTCCTCAGTGCCGTTAGGATGCTTCATAAAAGAGCCTATATGACACTCATAAACCGCCATCGGCTGCCTGTTCACATCCTTTTTATCCCTTTCGGACATCCACTTGTCGTCCTTCCATGCAAAGCCCGATATGTCTGTCACAATAGATGCCGTGCCGGGTCTTAATTCCGCATAATTCGCATATGGGTCCGCCTTATAGAGCTTGCGTCCGTCCTTTGTTGTAATCAGAAATTTATACAGCTCACCCTCTCCAACCCACGGAACAAAAAGAGACCAGATTCCCACATCACCAAGCTTTGTCAGCTTGTAGGTATCAGACTCCTTCCATTCATTGAAGTCACCGACTACATGCACCTTCTCGGCATTAGGCGCCCAAACAGCAAAATAAGTCCCTTTTTCACCGTTCTCCTCAGACAAATGGGCGCCCAGCTTCTTATAAATATCATAATGGGTTCCCTGCCCGAAAAGATATTGGTCAGCCTCGGAAATGAAAACTTTTTTTGAAGGTTGTACCTTTGTCCTTGCCATACTTCCGTCCTCCTGATGGTAATAAATTAACTAAAATCTTTTTCGCCCAAAATTATCATATCCTCATCGTCATAGCGCTTTGCAAAAAGAATATCAAAGAAATGTCCCAAAGTCTTTTTGTCTGCGTGCTTTATAGCTCTGTCCACGAGCTCTTTGACATCCATAACCGTTACGGCATGCTCCATCGTCTGTCGCTCTTCAATTCGTGTGTGCAGTGCAAGGATTCCAAAATCATCAATAAAATACTCTCTCTCATGTGCATATTGTCTGCCGAACTCTACAAGCGTATCATTATTGAGAGCCTCGACATCCATTCTTCCGGTAAAGCTGGTCAAAAGCATTTCATGCCTTGTCAGCAGCTTATCCATCAGACGCTGCGTATCCTCTATGATTACTATAATTCCATGCTTTTCCTGCTGAAGAGACTGGTAAAGCGACTTCACAGTATCGTCGCTCATACCGGAGGCCTTCTGAACAATAAGCGCCCCATTGGCAAGCTGCTCTACCGTATCAGCTACATTTTTGTTGTTTAATGCCTGACCCGAAATTTTTGCAATTCTGCCGGAAAAATTGCTGTCCGCGCTTTTTATCTCCCTGACAATATTTTTAGCGAGCGTCATGGTATCAGTGCCCTCTTCTCCGGTCAGAATAATATTGCCTGTATATGCCGCCATACTGACATTATCAATAACATTAACCAGCTGCTCTCTTGCATGCCTGCTCTGGATAAACGGTGCAAAAAGCTCTTTTTCATCTCTTGTGAGCGAGCGCACCGCGGCCCTGTCCCTCTCTATCTGCACCTCAGCCTCCTCAGGCTGTGCCGCGGACTGTTCGACAGCTTCGCACTGTTCATCCGTATTATTTTCAGCTATGTCAGAGACAGTGTCATCCGTTTCCGAAATATCCTGCTCAGTCTCCTCAATGTTATCCGCGTTACCGTCATTGTCAGCGCCGGCATCGCCTTCAAGCTTTTCAAGCAGTCCGTCTCTGATTGAAGCCTCAAACTCGGTAAACATATCCCCGGTCTGCTCAAGGACGTGCCTGCGCACCTCCTCCTCGCCTTTCTCCGCATTCTCACGCTTTTTGCGCTCCCATTCAGCAAGGATATCCTCTATGTCCATCTGACCGGTAATCTGTTCCTCAATGCTCCTGCTCTCCGGCATTACCAGACTTATCTGCCCATCAGACTCCTGTGACAGAACCTGCGCCATCTCTTTAGGCGGCTGCACATTCATAGCCGCATCAGCAGCTTCTCTGAGAGCCTCAAATTTAAGCTGAGCCATAACAGCCTCTGCGGTTGTGTCCTTATCTTCAGCCGTACCCTTTTCCTCAGGCACCTCCTCTTTAACCGCAGCCTGCTCATGCGGCTTTTCATCATCAGCCTCAGGCATTATCTCCCCGACTTCCCTGATATCGCCTATTTCTCCTGTTCCGCCAAAGAATACCTCCGAGTGCTCCATCTCCTCCGGACCGGTATCCTCAAGGTCATTTTCATCCACCTCATCAATTTCCGGATAATCCAGAGATTCCGTATCAGTCTCCATCATGGGCGCCATAATTGATTTTATTACGGGGTCTGTCTCCTGCGCCTCATCCCCGTTTCCAAGCACCTCAAGAACACCTGCCGCAATCTCCGCCTGCAGATTCATTGTATTGTATTTACCCATGTCCATGGGTTTTACCTGTATGTCAAACTCTTCCCTGTCAGGCTCCGGTTCGTCCGCCCGTATGGGCTCATAAATCTTTGTATCGCCAAGCGCATCATCTGATTGTTCGTATATAGGTTCACTGTAAGGCTTCTGTTCGCTCTCAGGAAGACTCTCATCAGCCCCGGGTGTCACCCCTGAAATCTTCTCCTCCGTATTCTCCCGTGTTTCAGCAGCATTATCATGGGAAGGCTCAGCCACCGTCTCCATAGTACGCTGCTCATATCTGTGGTCATATATTTCCTGCTGTTCAGGCGATAGGGGCTGATGCAGCATCTTAAGCTCCATTGCCTTTATTACATACTTTCCCTCTCCAACCCAGAGAATAAGCTCGTCGCATTCCTCTACACAGCGCGTTGCAAGTCCGACCCTGTGATAGAGATATGCCAGCTCATAAGCCCATTTCTCGCGATAATCTCTTTTCTTAAGCTCCTCAAGAACCTCTATCCTTTCCTCAAGACTCACATCCTGCGCTTCATAAAGCTTATATTGAAGAATATATCTTCCGGGGTCTTTGGGCGCCACCTGAACATATTCTTTATAGTATTCAACAGCCTGAACGAATTCCTCAGTCTTTATCGAAAGCTCACACAGAGAATAGCAGATAGTACGTCCTCCGGGCCTCCTTTCATATGCCAGCAGCAGCATATCCCTGGCATCCTCATACCTTCTGTTAATCTTATATAAGTCGCTGATTGTACAGAGCATCATAACACTCTTGACACGCCGCCAGTCAATAGTGTCTGCAATCTCCGCCGCCTGAACATATTCGCCGCGGGCAATAAGCTCCTTTATCTCATCCGCTCTTACTTTATATTCATATTTATCCAAAGTATTCCGCTTCCTTTACTCTTCTTGAACCACCAGATTATATAGCCTTCAAGAGCCTCCTGTCTGCTATGTCCGGTCACAAATCTTCATTTAAGTTTACCATAGTATATATGTATCTGTCAAAAATAAACGTCTTAAAAACCTGAAAAATACTATGTAATTTTTGCCTTTTTACAATAAATTGCTGAGTCTCGCAAACTGCTCAAGAGTAAGCGCTTCACCTCTTACCGATGTTGAAAGCCCCATCTCCTCCAGAGCACTAAGCACTCTTTCCCTGGAAATATTAAGATGAGCCGCATTAACCAGACCATTTACCAATGTCTTTCTCCTCTGATTGAACGAAGCCCTTATAATTGCAAACATCTTATCCGCGTCCTCCACCTCGACCGGCGGCTCTGAATATCTGGTAAGCCGGATGACGGCGCTCCCTACCTTAGGCCGCGGGATAAAACAGTTAGGCGGCACATTTGCCACAATTTGAGGCTCTGCATAAAACTGAACCGCAAGAGACAGCGCGCCGTAATCCTTTGTTCCGGGACCCACCTGCATTCGCTCGGCAACCTCCCTCTGCACCATTACTGTTATACTTTTTAACGGCACTCCGCTTTCAAAAAGTCCCATTATTATGGGTGTTGTTATATAATACGGAAGATTTGCAACCACTTTAACGGGTCTGCCGCCGTTCTTTTCTTCTGCAAGCTTCTCAAGGTCAAGCTTTAATATGTCATCATTAATAATAGTAACATTGTCGTATTGCGACAATGTCTCCTCGAGTATCGGGATAAGCGCCTTATCTATTTCAACGGCAACAACCTTCCCTGCCTTCTCCGCAAGATATTGGGTCATTGTACCTATACCCGGCCCGATTTCAAGTACGCAGTCCTCACTGTTTATCTGTGCGGCCTCCATTATCCTTTCCAAAACAGTTGTATCTATTAAAAAATTCTGACCGTATTTCTTCTGAAAATTAAAATTATATTTTTGAAGTAATGCAATCGTATTCTGAGGTATTCCCAAATCCGCCATTATTCTCTCCACTCCGTCTTAATAATACTCAAAGCTCTCCAAAAATTCGGCGCAATTATAAAGCACCAGCACATCCATTCCGCCCCGCGGTTCACATTCGTCCATAAGCTTAAAGAGCAGTCCGTTATAATATCTTAAATCAACAGCATATATAGTCTCATAATGCGGCTGCAAAAGAGGTATAAAGCTGTCCGCATATGAATCCTTTATCACAAAAAGAGTTCTGCCGTTGTGATAATCCGTCTCAATTTTCGTAAATGCATGATTGTCGTCCAAAAAATATCCATACTGATTCTTTCCCTGAAGATAGCTGTCCTCGTAGAGCGTATCAGTCGTCTCCTCAAGGTCATACATTACCGACACCTCCCTGAAAGCAGTTGCCGGAAAAATCTTAATTTCATCCACGGTGCTTACAACCGGAAGCTTTGAGTACATGGTTCCCTGAAAGTCATTTGACACAGTTGTCATATTTTCAATATCGTAAGGAAATTTAAAGCTGCTTGTTCCCTGCGTCCATGCCTGATAGCCGTAATATGCGCCCAATGTCGTCCAATGATGGTCCGTCCTGTAATATATCTCTTCATCACTGTGTTCGCTAAGCACGCTATATACATCTATATAATTATGTTCTCCAACTCTTTCCTTAACCCTCTCAAGAAAAGCCTCCTCGTCATAATACTGCGCATATGCCGGCATTTTGTCGCTCAGAATATTATCCGCGGTAGGCACAAGCATTATCTTTGCATTCCATTCCTCCACAAGTCCGTCAAGCAGCGCAAGCTTTTCGTTCTCAAGCTCTGTCGTATAGGCCTCCGGAGAATGCTTTTCTATCAGGTAACCATCCTCCCCTATATATACTCCATCAATTTCCTTCCTGCCTGACAGAATATCTGTCCGCATTTTAATTTTTACCAGCTTATCCCTGCCGGGAAACTGGTCCGTAATATAATCCTCGTATTCTCCCGCATATTCTCCCGAAAGCATACTTTCCCAATCATAATCCGGCTTTTCCGAAAGCAGACGCATCTCTGTCTCAGAATATACACGGTCAACATTAAAAAAATCTGCCGTTATAAAAATAAATAAAATCAAAGAAAGAATACCTATTGTGAAGAATGCATTCCCTTTCTCACTCATATCAGACGCCTTCCTTCGCGCTTAAAACCTAAAATACAAAAACGGATTGTAGGATGCCTCTACGATAAAGGCAATAGACATAATCAGCAAAAACGGTATAAAAAGCTTTTCGCAAAATCTATATACCGCAACCGAATATCCGCTGCCCTTACTTTTCACTTTATTTTCAAGCATTTTTACAAGAGGAGTGGCGGCGAGCGCCGAAATCACAAGTATAACAATATATTCTCCCAATAAAAACAGTGCCTGACTGTCAAATACGTCTCCGCCGTTCAGCCCAAAAAGCGCTTTTATGTACAAAACCGCCTGCCCGGGTGTGTCTAAGGAGAAAAACACCCAGCCTAAAATTACCACAAGCCATGTATAGACGCAGCCTGCAAGCTTAGGCAAGGCGGCAAGCACCTTCTCGAGAAAAAGCTTTTCCAATATCAAAAACAGCGCAAACCATAGTCCCCATATAACAAAATTAATACCCGCGCCATGCCATATTCCTGTGAGCAGCCATACTACAGCAATATTAAAAAGCTGTCTTCCCATACCCTTTCTGCCCCCGCCGAGAGGAATATACACATATTCCCTAAACCAGCTTCCAAGCGAAATATGCCATCTGCGCCAAAATTCCGAAACTGAGGCCGATATATATGGATAATTGAAATTCTCAGGAAATTTAAAGCCCATAATATATCCAAGCCCTATCGCCATATCAGAATATCCTGAGAAATCAAAGTATATCTGCAACGCAAATGCTATAATGCCTATCCATGCCGTCAATATGCTCATCCGGGAATACTCCATTGAAGCGGTCTGCTCCCAAAGCACCCCTAAATTGTTTGCAATAAGAACCTTTTTTGCAAGTCCGATTACAAACCGCTTTGCTCCCCTGCTTATCTCCGGCACATTAACCGTTCTGTTATGCAGTTCTCCCTCAACCTGGCGATACTTCACTATAGGGCCGGCTATAAGCTGCGGGAACATTGTGACATACACCGCAAAATCAAGCAGATTGCTCTGTGCCCTGACATCTCCCCTGTACACATCTATTGTGTATGACATTATCTGAAAGGTATAAAAGGATATTCCGAGCGGGAGTCCAAGCCCCGGCAGCGGTATATCCGTTTTAAATAACATATTCACACATTGTATTAAGAAATCTGCATATTTAAAAAAGCCCAGCAGCAAAAGATTTATTATTACCGATATAGCCAGATAAGCCCTTCCGGCAGGGCGCCCGCGTTTTGCGCCGATTCCCCTGCCGAGGGCAAAATGAACAAATGTAGAAAAAAGCATCAGGAGTACATAAACAGGCTCTCCCCACGCATAGAAAATAAGGCTTCCCAAAAGGAGGATAACATTCTTCATTCTCCCGGGCACAGCAAAATAGCATATTAAAAACATCGGTAAAAATCTGAAAATAAACACAACGCTGCTGAAAACCATCTTCTCATCTGCCCTTTCAGATATCGGGATTACATATTTTTAATCAGGTATATTATTATTTATTACTGCAAGTACAAGCTCATTTATCTCCCGGCATTCACTGATTATCTCGTCCTCCGTTTTATCCTCAGAGCTGACGGCTCCCGCACCAAGCTGTACAAAGCAGACATAATTGCCAAACCTCTCAATTCGCGATGCCTGAATTTTACCAAGATTCATAGGATACTGCATGGTGTTCTCCACAAGTGCATCCCTATATTCATTCAAGGCATTTCCTACTTCCTCTACCTTATCATCTTTTGCCTTTATAATCAACAAGGTATCGACATTTGCGCTTATCATCGGCATTTCCGCAAGGTAATCATCATACATATCGCTGCTTATTCCAAAGCTCCCCTCAAGCATGTCAGGCGTAATCGGCGTATCCGGCCAATAATCCTCGCCCAGCACTTCAACAATAGCAGCCTTAATCTGCTGCATTTCATCGCTCCAGCCATCGGACACATCAATATCCATATCTGCATCATCAGTATTTTTATCTGCATTTTTATCTGTATTTTCATCAGTATCTTCTGTAATATTCTCCGAGGCACTCTGCGCCTGGCTCTCACTTACTTCAGTATTTCCTCCGCAGCCTGCCAGAGAACATGCTGTAGCTGCAATACATAAAATAACAAATAATTTCCTCATATTTTCCTCCCATTTCCGCGGTGCCGCCGCCCAGACCTGCAGCAGCGCCAAAAGAATTTTCCAATTATATTCACAGCATGGTGCTTTTATACTTATTTTATTCAATAAAAACAGAGGAGCTTTCCAAAGAACGCTCCCCTGAAACAGTTCTATTTATTAGCCATAGAACAAAGCTCCTCAAGCATCTTAGGAAGCTCTGTATCCATATTTTCACCGGAAAACTGGCATGTTCCAACCTTTCTATGCCCACCGCCATTATATTTGAGCATAAGGCTTCCAACATTCACCTCGCATGTCCTGTTCAAAATACTGTAGCCAACCGCGGCCGAACAGCCGGCTCCTCCTTTTCCGCTTACAATCCATGCAGAAATATTCTGTTCAGGATACATGCTGTAAATCATAAAGCGGTTTCCGGTATATATGGGGTCAACTCCGCGCAAATCCGAAATTATCACATTTCCTTCAACCCGCGTATGCGCTTTAACCATTTCCTTAAACTTCTCCGTTTGCTCATTATATACCTCAATGCGTTCCTGAACATCCGGCAGCTCAAGAATTTCCGCTGTACTCATCTCGCGGCATGCATGCATAAGCTTTTCCATAAGCTGATAGTTTGAGATTGTAAACTGTCTCCATCTTCCAAGCCCGGTTCTCGGGTCCATTAAAAAGCCTACCAAAATCCAGCCCTGAGGCTTCATAACCTCATCAATAGTAAGATTTCCGGAGTCCACCTTGTCGACAGCCTCCATAATATCGTCAAACTGCGGAAATCTGTCCCTTCCTCCATAATATTCATAAATTATTCTGGCACATGAGGGTGTAATACGGCTCTCTCCCTTATACCTGCCCTTAAGCTCAAGCCTTTCCTGCTCGCTTGAATGATGGTCAAACCAGAGTCCGCAGCCCTCTACATATGGCACATTTGCAAGACAGTCATTTTCATCAACCGGTATCAGACCATCCTGAAGATCCTTAGGATGCGCAAATTTCCAACTGTCTACTATTCCCGCCTCCAATAAAAGCGCACCACAAACAAGTCCGTCAAAGTCAGAACGTGTAACTAACCTCACTGCTATACCTCCCATGCTGTATTTTAATTTCGCTCTCTTTATACC
>JAJQGF010000022.1 GCA_021200695.1 Lachnospiraceae bacterium | reverse complement strand
ATATTGCATTTGATGCCTCTTGCATTTCTTTATCTATTTTTTCTGTCTTATATGAAATAAATTTTCCTCCTACATTTACAAATGGTAAACAATACTCAGATAAAATAGAGAGATTTGATACTGCTCTTGATACACATAAATCATATTTTTCTCTCAGTTTTTCAGGTCTTGCAAAATCCTCAGCTCTTCCATGTATAGTTTCAACATCGGTTAAATTAAGTGCATCAATAACAGCATTAAGAAATTTAATTCTTTTATTTAAAGAATCCAACAAAGTAATTTTCAAATTAGGATATGCAATTTTCAAAGCAAGACCCGGAAAACCTGCGCCCGTACCTACATCAATTAATGATATATTTTTACTGACATCATATGCTTTTATAAGAGAAATACTATCTATAAAATGCTTTTTCATTACATCATCAAATTCCGTAATTGCAGTCAAATTCATTAATTTATTCCATTCAATAAGCATCTCATAATATGTAATAAATTGTTTAATTTGACTTTCATCTAAAAATACATTTAATTCTTCGGCATCCTTTTTAAATTGTCTTATATCATAATTTTCCTTCATAATTTGTAATCCTGCAAATAATTATAGTATGCATACAATAAATTTTATAATATATTATTTTATACATATATTATAGTTTATAGCTATACTTAGTATATAAATCCAGATACTTTTTTTCTACTGTTTCAAATGATACAACATCATATGAAAATCTACTTTTCATAACAGGCTCTAAACCTTCTGATTTTTCATTCAAAAGCTCAATTAAGTCAAAATAAAGCATATCATCATCAATCTGTTTTACCATTTTTTCTTCTTCACAGGTCAAAGATGAACCAAGAAACTTATTATAAATAATATCAAGAAGCTTCTCCTCATATTTTTGATATTCTGTAAGAATTCTTTTAAAAGGTCTGGGAACATCTGACATATAACATTCACTTGCATCATGTATCAGACATGCCATTACAATTCTGTCAGAAAAACCTCTTGCCTCCGCTTCAAGAGCACAATTAATACAGTGCTGTCCTACTGAAAAAAAGGTTTTAACATGACCATTTCCCCTGCATATCAAAGATAATGCATGCGCTATATCCCTTATATCAATAAGATTTATATCAGGAGCTGCCGGATTAATATGCTTTCCCGTATAAGTTGTAATGTCACTCATAAAATACCCTCACAAATAATTAATAGTAAGCTACATTATATATATGCTTAAAATCTATATTTTTTTCATCTCATCCTGAATATAAGCTTCACATGACCTCATTGCCAAAATAGTTTTTTGAATCAGAGCATCTAATTCCCATCCAAGCATTTCAGCTCCATTTTTAATTACCTCTCTGGAGCAGCCGGCAGCAAAATTAGCCGTTTTATATTTTTTTTTGACGGATTTAAGCTCCATATCCTGAACGCTTTTTGAAGGCCGCATAAGTGTGCATGCACCAATAAGACCGGTAAGCTCGTCTACAGCATAAAGCACCTTTTCCATCTGACGAACAGGCTCTATATCAACTGTAAGCTTATAGCCATGACTACATACAGCATGTATAATATCTTCGCCTGCACCGGCTTCTCTCAAAATTTCAGGAGCCATTATACAATGCTTATCCGGGTACTGTTCAAAATCAATATCATGCAGCAAACCAACTATTCCCCAAAACTCCTCATCCTCACCATATCCTAACTCATTTGCAAACCATTTCATAACACCTTCAACCGTCAATGCGTGCTGAATATGAAATGACTCTTTATTATATTTCTTTAAAAGCTCAAATGCATTATCTCTCGTTATAGAATTTTCCATAGTCATACCATTACCCTTCAAATTTATTTTTATAATGCTCAAGATACACTAACAGAACTGATATATCAGCAGGCGACACTCCTGATATTCTCGATGCCTGTCCAACTGAAATAGGGTGAAATTCTTTAAGCTTCTGTCTTGCCTCAATTCTCAGTGAAGAAACATCATCATAATTTATACCCTCAGGAATAACTTTTTTCTCCATTTTTTTAAATTGCTCTACCTGTTTCAGCTGTCTTGAAATATATCCTTCATATTTAATTTCTATTTCTACCTGCTCAATAACATCAGCAGGGAGCTTCTTTGACCCGCATAATTCTAATGAAAATTCATCACGGTCGGCATCAATATCATAAAGCAGCTCATAATTTAACTCCGGCCGGCATATCAATTCAGCAAGGCTAACAGCGGTCTTAAGAGGTGAACTTCCATTTTTCTCAAGAAATTTCTGTATTACACTGTTAGCGCCAACATAAGTATTTTTAAGGCGTTCAATTTCTTTATTTATCATATTCTCTTTTTTAAGTAATTTTTGATACTGCTCTTCAGAAATAAGCCCTATTTTATATCCCTTTCTCCGCAGTCTTAAATCCGCATTATCCTGTCTCAAAATAAGACGATATTCCGCTCTGGAGGTCATCATACGATATGGCTCTCTGTTATCCTTTGTGACAAGGTCATCAATCAGCACTCCTATATAGCTTTCTGAACGGTCAAGTATCAAAGGCTCTCTGCCTAATATTGACATTGCAGCATTTATTCCGGCTATCAATCCCTGTGCTGCTGCCTCCTCATATCCACTGCTTCCGTTAAATTGTCCACCCGCAAAAAGACCCTTCACATTTTTAAATTCAAGTGTGGGATACAGCTGCTTTGCATTTATGCAATCATATTCTATTGCATAAGCATTTCTTACAATTTTACAGTTTTCCAATCCGGGAACTGTTCTGTACATTGCAAGCTGTACATCCTCCGGAAGTGAAGAAGACATTCCTCCAACATACATTTCATTCGTATATAAACCCTCAGGCTCAATAAAAACCTGATGTCTCTCCTTATCGGCAAATTTTACTACCTTATCTTCGATAGATGGACAATATCTTGGACCCGTACCTTCTATAATACCGGCATAAATAGGAGAACGGTCAAGATTATTTCTGATAATATCATGTGTTTTTTCATTAGTATAAGTCAGCCAGCATGACACCTGTTTTTTTTGTATTTCCTCAGGGTTAGTAGAATATGAAAACGGAACAATTTTTTCATCACCAGGCTGTTCATCCATTTTTGAAAAATCAATACTTCTTTTATCCATTCTTGCAGGAGTTCCAGTCTTAAAGCGTCTAAGCTCTATACCCATTTTATTAAGAGAATCTGTAAGATGTGTGGCAGCCTGTAGCCCGTTCGGACCTGTATATGTAATAGATTCACCGCATAAACATCTTGCTCTTAAATATGTTCCTGTACATAATATTATTGCATCACAATTATAAATCTCGCCGGTAAAAATTTTAACACCCTTTACCTTCTTAATTAAAGAACCATTATTATCCTCAACAGAATCCCATAATATTTCACACACCTCTGCCTGCTTAATAGTAAGTCTGTCCTGATTTTCCATAACCCTTCTCATTGAACGCGAATATTCAGACTTGTCCGCCTGAGCGCGAAGCGAATGAACTGCAGGACCCTTTGATATATTCAGCATTTTAGATTGAATAAAGGTCTTATCTATATTTTTTCCCATCTCTCCGCCTAGAGCATCAAGCTCTCTTACAAGATGTCCCTTTGAAGAGCCGCCTATATTTGGATTACATGGCATAAGGGCAATGCTATCAATACTCACGGTAAATATTATAGTCTCAAGTCCAAGCCTTGCACAGGCAAGCGCCGCCTCACACCCGGCATGACCTGCACCTACTACAGCAACCTTATAATTATTTTCGTAGCTATATAATTTATCATTAATTACATTATTAAAATCAGCAGACATTTATATTTCCTTACTTAATACAAAAATTTCTTATTTAAAATAAAATTATTTTTTATAATTCTACTTTCCCATACAGAATTTTGAGAATATTTCCTCAACAACATCCTCATCAACCTCTTCACCTATAATCCTTCCAAGCTCAGAATAAGCGCTCATCAAATCAATAGAATAAAAATCCTCCTGCATGCCGTCATCTATACTCTTCTTTACCATATTAAGACTTTCATACGCATTTTTCAATGCCTCCTTATGTCTCATATTAGTAATAATTATTTCATTATTATTTTTTATTCTGCCTTTAAAAAACATGTTCTGTATCACTTTTTCAAATTCATCTATTCCTTCATTTGTAAAAATATCCTTTGTTGAAGTACGTATTATACTTATATTTTTTTTATATTCCTGCTCTGAAAAATTATTTTCAAGCAAAATTTCAACATCCTCTCTGGAAACAACATTATCAATATCAGATTTATTAAGAAGTATTATAACATTTTTATCCTTTATTAAAGATATTATATTTCTGTCATTATCATCTATTCCAACCGATGCATCAACAACATATATTATTAAATCTGCATCTGAAGCATATTTTATTGCCTTTTCAACACCTATTTTTTCAACGGTATCCTCTGTATTTCTTATTCCCGCAGTATCTATAATATTAAGATTTATTCCATGCAGCCTGACATGCTCCTCCAATATATCTCTTGTCGTACCGGCAATATCGGTTACAATAGCTTTTTCCTCTCCAACAAGAATATTTAACAAAGAAGATTTTCCTGCATTCGGCTTTCCAAGAATTACTGTTGAAATTCCTTCTTTTATAATTCTTCCGTCATCAGATGTATCTAAAAGCTTTTTAATTTCCTCAAGCATGATATCAAGCTTTATGTTGAGTTTTTCGGGATAACCTTCAAGACTCATATGCTCAGGGTCATCAAGAGCAGCTTCAATAAATGCAATTTCATATATAATATCCGCCCTTATTTTTTTTATTTTATCAGAAAGCTTACCCTTAAGCTGATTAACTGAAGAAGCAAGTGCAAATTCATTTTGAGAATGTATAACCTCCATCACAGCCTCAGCTCTTGACAGGTCAATCCTTCCATTTAAAAATGCCCTCTTGGTAAACTCTCCCGGCTCCGCCATTCTTGCACCGGAATTTAAAATTATTTCAAGGATTTTCTGAAGCAGCAGCACACCCCCGTGACAGTTTATCTCCACAACATTTTCTCTGGTATAACTATTGGGCGCTTTCATTACAGATATCATCACTTCATCAATAATATAATCCTTCCATTTATCTTCAAAACATTCTTCGTCTTTAATATTTTCAAAATCAACAATAAAACCATAATGTATGGTATGACTTTTTACAGATTTTAATATTTTATTACCATTTTTGTTTACAAAAACTGAATCAGCAATATTTACAGCATCATTACCACTAATCCTTATTATTCCTATTCCCGAATCAGACAGCGCAGTTGCAATGGCTGCTATTGTATCTGTTTCCATCAAAACCTCCAAAAAGCTTCATAATATATAATAGGCTCAAAAAATCAAATATCTGCTCTGCTGCCGATTGATTTTCTTTTGAGCCTATTAACATTTTGATTTATATTTTTATTAAAAAGTTTCTTTTGCTTCTCTGCTATAGCTTCTGCTTCTGTTATAGCTTCTACCCTGATAATCTTTCGGTTCCTTTTTAAGAGTTACTACCACTCTCCTAAATGGCTCATCACCTTCACTGTGAGTAGTAACATATTTATCATTCTGAAGAGCTGAATGAATAATTCTTCTTTCATAAGGATTCATTGGCTCAAGAGAAACGGATTTTCTCGTTCTTTTAACCTTATATGCTATATTCTTGGCGAGATTTTCAAGAGTTTCCTTTCTTCTTTCACGATAATTTTCAGTGTCAACCTTTACCCTTATATATTCCTCTGATTCTCTGTTTACGACAAGTGATACAAGATATTGTAATGAATCAAGAGTCTGTCCTCTCTTACCGATAAGGACTCCCATTTCATCTCCCGTAAGGAGTATATCCATATTTTTTTCCTGTTCATCATAATTAACTGCAATATTAACATTCATATTCATTGCATTAAAAACATCATTTAAAAAGTCCTTAGCACTATCCTGAACAGATGATTTTCTGGCAGCTTTAATAACCGCAGGCTTTGAGCCTATTCCAAGAAATCCGTTTGAACCTTCTTCTATAACCTGATAATCAAGCTTATCACTTGTTATTCCAAGCTTCTGACATGCCTCATTAATTGCATCACTGACCGTTTTAGCTGAAATTTCTATATATTCCATGATAATATCTCCTTATTTATTATTCATCTCATTATATTTCTTAACCTTATTAGCTTTAGCCATCATGCTGCCGGGCTTTGCCTCAACATTATTTGAAGAAGAATCCGGATTAACAGATATATCAACATCTCCTGAAGAAATATTTGCTTTAGCTTTTATATTTCTGGTATTCATATTTGCATAGGCATTAAGCTTTTCCTGCTGAATTTTCTGCTTTTCAAGCTTTTTCTTACTTTTTGCCGAATTCTTTTTAATAATTTCATCAAAGTCCATCTTATCAATATGTTTATTTATCATTACCTGCTGGATGCTTCTTACAATACTTCCCGCTACCCAATAAAGTCCCATACCGGAAGGTAATGTAAAACAGAAATATGCGGACATGAGAGGCATCAACATATTCATTGTTTTCATGGAGGATGCCATTGTCTCAGCCTGTTCATTCTTAGCACCTGATTCATTATTACTCTGTTGAGGCATCAGCTTTACATTTATCCATTGAGTAAGAGCAGAGAGAACAGGTATTGCCACCGCTCCTAAAGCAATCAGCCACATTCCACTCGAAACAGCCTCTTTTAAAATGTACCAGGGAGAATTTCCAATGTTAAGTCCAAGAAAATTATTATAGGTATCTATAAGACCTCTTGTGGTTTCATTGCTTAAAATAAGCTGTCCATTATAAGTAAGCTGGGACAAATCATAATGCTCAGCTATAATTGACATATCTGAAGACGAAAGCTTGTTTAACACATCAACTATACCATTCTGAAGATTGGCATCCGTCATATTTTTTCCATATGCAGACACAGTAGTTGATATAGTATCTATACCGGAATTTTTTAAAAATTCAGCATTATCTGTTGAAATTATTTTGTCGGCAAGAACTCTGAAGGTATCTCCAATTTTGCTTACATATGCCGGCATTGAATAAATTACTCTATATAGTGCAAAAAGAATAGGCATCTGCACAATAAGATATAAGCAGCTTCCTGTAGGTGAAACACCATACTTTGTATAAACAGCCTGTATTTCAGCATTTTGTGCAACATTTGAATCATTATCCTTTTTGCCTTTATATTTCTCCTGAATTGCATGTATTTCAGGACTCATTTTGGCAGAAAGCTTAGAAAACTTCTGTTGTTTAATCGTGAGTGGAAGCATTAAAAGGTTTACCACTATTGTAAATAAAATAATAGCAAGACCTATATTAGGAATACCAATCTTATCTATGCAGAAAAATATTCCTTCCATAATCTTTCCGAGAATCCACACTATATATTTAAATATAGGAGTAGAATTCTGTGTCAATATAATACCGCTCATTTATCCTCCTAGCGTTAGGTATCAGACTAAGGAACAGGGTCATACCCTCCCTTTGAAAATGGATTACATCTTAAAATTCTCCATATAGCAAGAATACTTCCTTTAAATACCCCATATTTTTCTATTGCCTCAATGCCATACTGCGAGCATGTCGGGATATAAGGACATTTTGTACTCTTAATCGGTGAAATATATTTTTGATAAAATCTGATACCGGCAATCAATAATCTTTTCATACTCTTTAATCAAAATAAATATAAACCTTAATTAAATGATGAAGCTTACTAAGGTGTAACAGTGCGCCTTCTATCTCCTTAAAGCCTGCTGAAGCTGCACATGCTCTGGCAACGATTACTATATCCAAACCACTATTGAATATATTTTCATGTAATCGATAGCTTTCTCTTATAAGTCTCGTTACACGGTGTCTTACAACACTGTTTCCGACTTTTTTGCTCACACTTATTCCAATTCTGTTTTTATTCATGCCATTTTCCTTAACATACATTACAAGATATTTATCTGCATATGATTTGCCATTCTGATATACAAACTGGAATTGGTGATTTTTTTTTAAGTGTTCTGAAAACTGCATTTAATCCTCTTTTTAAGCAAACATTATTTTACTTATTATTAATGAAAGAAAGGTCACATTTCTGTGACCTATGCTGATAATTTCTTTCTTCCTTTTGCACGTCTTGCAGCTAAAACCTTTCTTCCTCCAGGTGTACTCATTCTTGCTCTGAATCCGTGTACTTTAGAACGTGAACGCTTTTTAGGCTGAAATGTCATTTTCATGGAAATGCACCTCCTTTTCTCTGAAACCTTATATATAAGGTAAACAATTTTTTCAAAATAACCAAGCAAATAAACCATACTTATTTGGGAAAATAGCATATTTGATTTTATAAGAAAATATTTGCAATGTCAAGGGAATTTGCTCAAAAATAAAGGAAAAATAAGCAATACACAAATCCATTAAAATATTATTAAAAAAATTTTTATACTTATCCACATAAATATCCACATAAATTTATAAAATAAAAATTATCCACATAATGTTGATTACTTGTGGATAATTTTTATTTTATAAAT
>JAJQGF010000217.1 GCA_021200695.1 Lachnospiraceae bacterium | reverse complement strand
ATGTACAGAATGCAGAACTGTCGGAAGAATATATTTCAGGAATCGCTAATTCAGCTGAAAAGCTAGGGGAGGATATTGATGAAACCGTGGACTCGGCTTCTGAATCAAAGAAAAAAGTCACAGAGTTGGTGAGCGACACGGATGGACTTGTGGCGGGACTTATATATATGGGAACATCAGGTGCGGAGGCTCAGGTACACAGTGCGCTTGGAACGGCAATGGCAGAGCTTTTGACTAAGAAATATCTTGGCGGAGATGAGAAGGCTGCGTCTGCGTATCTTAAGGCATATGGAATAACAGAAGGATATGCAGGCCTGGATTTCAGCGCTTCATCCGTATTTAACGACAGTGGAGATACAGATAAAAGAATAATAGATTTTGTAGTCCAATATGACATAGATATGGGCTTTATCGGCTTTGTAATGCCTGCAGCAAAGCTGCATGTGGTTCAGAGAGTTTCGGTGGCCGCATGGCTTGACGGTGATGGCGGCGAGATAAATGCCGGTTAGTCGGAGGTGGAGGAAAGTGAATTTCTTAAATGCTTTTTTGGAGGCTGTAATTGTTTCTGTCGGATTTTATATTACCATATATTTTTTTAACAACAGAGCTGAATTGGGCATTGAATGTAATGGTTTTTTTATGAAGTCCAGGTCAGTAAATATAGTAGCGGTAATCAATTTTTTTGCCGCAGGGTATATAAGCTATGCGCGGCTGGCTGCCTTTTATATGCCCCTTCACATTCTTACACTGATCCTTATTTACGGAATGTCAGTTCTTGCAGTAACAGACAGGATTAAAAAATTAGTTCCCAATAAATTTTTGCTGGCGCTCCTGCTCTTATGGGCAGGTATAACAGGTCTTGCGGTTATTTTCGACATTGAAGGAGGCCTTGAACTGCTGGGACGGGGTATCGGAGGCGCAGCGGCAGGCGGAATAATATTTCTTCTTTGCTACTTAATATCCGGGCATCAGCTTGGTGCAGGTGATGTAAAGCTTGCATTCATAATGGGCTTGTATATGACAGGACAACGTATAATGGGCGGAATTACATATGGCGTACTGCTGTGCTGTGTATATTCGGTGGTGCAGCTTTTGAGAAAAAGGCTTGGAATGAAGGATGGTGTAGCGCTAGTTCCCTTTCTTTACCTGGGAGTGCTGATAACATTAATCATAATATAATATGGAGGCAATATGAAAAACAAACGTATGTTACTGGTGCTTGTATTTGCGGCAACCATTATGTTAGGGTGGCTTGTCACTATACGGACAGTGTCGGGAGCTGAAGTAATAAATGAGCAGAATGAGCTTGTAAAAGAAGCTGATGAGTACGCGGCAAAAGAGCTGTATGTCCGTGCAATACCTTTATATGAAAGGGCGATTAAGCTGGATACGGACAAGACAATCGATATAGAGGCAAAGCTGTTGATATGCTATGAAGCTTATGGAAATCAGTCGTCATATATTACCCTTGTTGAGAAACGTGCGGAGGCCGGAACGGCGCTTGAGCAGGAATATCTTACGGCGGCTGATTATTATATTGAAAGCTCTAAGCTTGATGAGGCGATTGAGCTTATAAAACAGGGTATTGCTAAATTAGATTCCCAGGTGCTTAAGGATTATTTTGAGGAAAACCGGTACGCATATACTGTGAGGAGTACAAGCTTCACGGAAGCTGTAACTACAGAGGATAATGACATAATCCCTGTGTATAACGGTGAAAAATGGGGATATATCAACAGCTCGGGGAAAAAACTGTTAAATGCCGTATATGATTCTGCCACCACATTTGATGATACCACTAATCTGGCAGTTGTATCAATAGACGGAGTATATTATGCGATAACGGAGGCCGGAGATAAATACGGAGTGGATGATGGTAGCGAATATCCACAGATGACTGATGTGCATACAATCACCATTGGAAGAATTGTCGGACAGAGAAATGGTCTCTACAGTTATTATAATTATGATTTTGAGCCTATAGCAGAGGGACATCAGTATGATGAAATCACCTCAAATTCATGTGGTGTTGCTGCTGTGAAAAAGGGAGATAAGTGGGGAATCATTACTGACGGAGGCGCAATTGTAGTTGATTTCAACCTTGAGGAGGTTGCGGTTAATTCCCATGACTGTGCATTTGCAGATAATATTGCCATGGTAAAGGAAAACGGAAGGTGGCATCTGATAGATAATGAAGGAAATATCGTCGGAGAGGAGACCTTTGCGTATGCAAAAGCGCCGGAGTCATCGGAATATATAGCTGTGGCAGATGATAATGAAATGTGGGGATTTATAGACAGGGAAGGAAAGCTTGTAATAGATTATCAATATTACGATGCATGTTCATTTTCAAATGGGTTGGCAGCAGTACAGACTGCATCAGATTGGGGGTATATAAGCTTAGCTAATGAGCCTGTCATTGCTTCAATGTATGAGGCTGCAGCTCCGTTTCAAAATGGAACGGCATTGGTTAAGCTTGCCGGACAGATACAGCTGATTGAATTGGAATATTACGAGGATTGATAATTCGCGCTGTGTATCAAATCAAAAGGAGATAAAGAGTATGAATGAAAATTTTTCGCTGCAAAGCTCACTTGAGGCAAATTATCTGAACATTCAATTGAATGAGCCTGTAAAGCTGGACGAGATAGCAGTCAGTGTTATTAAAGAGGATTGCCCCGATTTTATAATTCCCTTTAGACTTGTAAATATCAACGACAGTATTTCACTTAAGTATAAGCTGATAAACACGATTGCACTTGAGTATGCGAATACTACATTGCATAAAATGGAATTTATTAAGCTTTATATGAGTCTGCTTTCACCATTTATAAGATGCGGTGATTGGTTTTTGGATTATCACAATTTTTGCATTGACAGCAGATATATTTTTTTGGATAAGATGTCTGATGCGGCATACTTTATATATGTTCCGGAATATTCCTACAAAAATACGGATGCACAGATATTTGAGTTTTTTCGGAATGTATTTACCAGAATGGCAATAACGGATGATGCGGGATTTCAGGTCAGATTGTATCAGTTTTTTTCTAAAAGTAATGTGACTCTTACAGATCTGTATGATTTACTGCTTCAGGAAAGCAGGAATATGTCAGCATCAATGCAACCTCTGACAGCGCTGCCGAACGGTGTCCGACCTATACAGACAGTGCGGCATGAAGAGGTCAGGCAGGTACCGCCCGCTAGGACTCAGGCAAGACCCGAGCCGCCCGGGCCTGTGCCGCCCAAGCCGGAACAGGTCAGGCCTAAAGCAGAAGCTCCCATTATATTATCCGGACAGGAAACAGATGATGAGGTTGTGAAGGCTTTGTTTGGAGATAATAAGAAAAAGGGAAAGACAAAAAAAACAGAGACTGCGGCCTGGCAGTCTCAGGAAAAAAAGAACGGAGGATTTAGTTTTTTTGGAAAGAAAAAGGAGGGGAAGCCGACAAACCATATAGCTGATGCAGCACAGCAGATATCGCCTCCAAAGCGTGAGACTATACAAAGTGTGCCTGTGGAGCCAGCTGCTGATTCCAGGATAAAATTTGCACAGATGCAGGATACGGAGGACAGAACCGAAATAGTTTCCGATGATTATCAGCCTGCGACAGCATATCTTGAGCTTATTGACAGTCCTGTTCCCGGTGCCATTCAGAGAATATATCTGAATTTCCAAACACCATATATTACTATAGGAAGAATGTCCTCGGACGAAATACAGCCGGATGTTGCGTTTAGTCGTGAGTTTTCCAGAATTGGCAGGAGACATGCAAGAATAGAAAATAGAGATGGTATTTATTATATCATTGATTTGGGTTCAGCGAACCATACTTTTCTAAACGGTAAGCCATTGGTTCCAAATCAGGCATATCAGCTTATAGATGGCGGAGAAGTGTCATTTACTGAAAGCAAGCCGGTGCGCTACAGAATTCATTTATAGTATAAGGAAACAGGATAAGCTATGGAATTTATTGGCGGATGCAGCAGTTATATTGGAGCTGTGCGAGATGTGAATCAGGATGCTGTGGTATATCGGTCAGCAGGCCGCGGAGAAAAGAGTTTTATAGTATTGGCGGTATGTGATGGAATCGGAGGCTTGGAGCATGGAGAATTAGCATCATCAATGGTGAACAGCGAAATAGATAAATGGTATGATGAGGTGCTTGGATGGATAGATATTGTAACCGTTGAGCCTGCTGTGCTATACGCGCATCTTAAGGATGCAGCAGAAAATTGGAACCGGACAATATGTGATTATAAGGAAAAAGAACATATAGCTACGGGTACAACCATGTCACTGCTTATGATAATACGTGACTGCTATTACATAATACAGGTGGGTGACAGCAGAATTTATCTTTACAGTGGCGGAGGTCTTAATCAACTCACGTTTGACGCGAGCGTATCAAGGCTGAAAAACGGCAGAATGAAGACGTATCTTGATAATTTTATGGGAAAAAACAGAGAGCTAAGGTTTACATCCGTTCAGGGAAGTATTAAAGAGGGCGATTTATTTGTTGTCTGCTCTGACGGCCTGTATCACCGTCTTTTGAGAGAGGACATAGAGAATATATATGATGCCTTATTGGAGCCGAAGAAAGTGGGAGGCGTATGCGATAATCTTATAAACACAATGGTTGAGCGCGGTGAGACTGACAATATATCAGTTGGAATTGTCAGGGTGAGCGGCAAGAAAAAAAGAAGCTTTTTTAAGCTTTAATATATAGGAGAATCAATATGCAGATTATGATTATTCATGCCGCAATTTATTTTGCATTTTATATAATGGGAGCTTATGCTACCACTGACATACTGAGACTGCTTAAAGGCAGCATTATATCTGTGAATGATAAGGAATGCTATTGTCCTGTATGTCATAACCGGATATCGCTTAAGGAACAAATACCAATAGCTGCATTTATTATAAACAGAGGGCGCTGCCGTTACTGTAGAAGCCGTATACCGGTTAGTAATCTTTTTTTTGAATTTTTTTTGTTTGAAGCCATGTCATTTACAGCGAAGGCTTTGAATTTCAGTATTTTGTCGTATGTGTGCTGTATGGCTATTTATGAGGGGACAAAGTTCGTATGTCTTATTATATTTGGAAAAAGAGAGCAGGAGTTTGTAAAAAATCTGATTTGCTCAGTATGTAATAATTTTATAATTTTTATATTTTTATTTTGTTTGTTTATCATGGGGCAGTGTGTTGCATCATGTGCATGATAATGGGAGGAGTCAGACATGTCTGGTTTATCGGAAAGTGAAATATTGTTGTATGCAGGGCTAGCAATTATGGCGGCAGCGCTCATATTAACAGTGGGCTGTGTAGTGGTCTATACAGTGACGGGACGAAGACTTAAGAGAAAACTAAACAGGGAATATGGAGTTCTCCATAATTAATCTATGAAAGACAGAGAGGAACGAAAAATGTCCCGTGTGATTGCAGGAGTATATGAAATAAATAATCAGATTGGCGCAGGAGGCGGAGGAATTGTTTATCTCGGAAGGCATCTTCGCCTTGAAAAGCAGATTGTATTAAAGGCTGACAAAAGAAGATTAAGCACACAGACTGAGGCACTCAGACGTGAGGTAGATATGCTGAAGAGTGTAAGTCACACTTATATTCCACAGGTATATGATTTTGTGCAGGAGGACGGTGTGGTCTACACTGTCATGGACTTTATTGATGGAGAGAGTCTGGACAAGCTGTTGTCAAGAGGCCAGATTCCCACTCAGCCGGAGGTCATAAAATGGGCATGTCAGCTTCTTGAAGCACTTGCATATCTTCACGGTAGACCTCCGCATGGAATACTTCATGGGGATATTAAGCCCGCGAATATAATGCTTCGTCCAAATGGAGATATGTGCCTGATTGATTTCAATATAGCGCTTGCGCTTGGTGAAGATGGAGCTGTAAAGGTGGGCTTCAGCAGGGGATATGCATCGCCGGAGCATTATGGAGCGGATTATGTAAAAAGCAGCAGGAATGCAGCGGGAATAGCTGATGACTTCAGTACGCTTGTGGATGATGAACAGACTGTGGCGGATAATATAAAGAATGAAATAAATCCGGCTCCTTCACTTTCTTTAGGGCGAACTGCGGATTCACATAATGGAGTTATGTTGGATGTCCGCTCTGATATTTATAGTCTTGGAGCTACCCTATATCATTTAATATCAGGCAAACGTCCCGCGCAGAAGGCAGCCGATGTAATCCCTCTTGGGCCTGAGGTATGCAGTCCCGCTGTTTCTGATATTATACGAAAGGCGATGTCACCACAGCCAAAAGACCGTTATCAGACGGCAGAGGAAATGCTTACAGCTTTTCTTCAGCTTTACAGAACTGACAAGAGAGCTGTTCGCCATAAAAGACATATGAAAATTTCAGCGGTAATGCTGACCTTAATGTTTTTACTTGGAGGAGGCTGCTCTTTTGTGGGATTAAAGCAGCTTGAGCAGCGTCAGGAGGCATTGACATTGGCTGAATATTCTGCAAATGCGCTTGCAGATGGAGATATATCGGGTGCAGTCGATATGGCTTTGCAGGCAATACCATCCGGAAAAAGTATTTTTGAGGCTCCTGTTACGGCTGAGGCGCAGAAAGCCTTGACGGATGCTTTGGGAGTGTATGATTTGTCTGACGGGTTTAAACCGCTTAATTCTGTTGAGCTTTCGGCCGCACCGTTTGATATTGTGGTGTCTCCGGAGGGCTCGCGCTTTGCGGTTATGTATGCTTATGAAGTTGCGGTATTTGATTTTGACAGTCTGCAGAAAATAATTACGCTGCCTGCAGAGGCATCGGCATTGGCAGATGTGGTATTTACGGATGAAAACCACATAATTTATGCCGGAGACGGAAAAATTACGGCATATGATTTGAGCAAAGCTGAAACAGTATGGACGGGTGATATGACGACCCAAATATGTGCTTCGGGTAATCGGGATATAGTAGCCGCTGTAAACAGAAATGATAATCACGCGGCAATATATCGGGCATCTGACGGTGAAAGAATAATGGAATGTTCATTCGGAGAGAAAAATATGCCGGTAGCAGTGAATGACATTTTTGCAGACCCGGCAAATTACATTTTTTCTTTAAATGAGGATGGAAGTATGCTTGCCGTAAGTTTCTCAGACGGTTCGCTTATAGTATATAACCTTAACAATCCTGAAGAATGCGTTATAGTGTATGAAGAATCGGATTATGTAAGCTTTGAGGGCGGATTTTACAATCAATTTTTTGCTTTCTGTGCAAAGAAAAGCGGTGAATCAGTATTTGGTCTTATAGATATGGAGAATGCAGCTTATGCAGGCGGATATACCTCAAGCAATAATATATTGCTTAGGTCGGATGAAAAGGGAATATATCTGGCAGAGGAAAGACTGCTGGTAAGAATTGACCCTGACAGTATGGAAGAGAGAGAGCTTGCATATACAAACGGAGAATATATTACAGCCTTTGCAGTCGGCGGAGAATACACTTTGATAGCTGCCGCGGATAATTCCTTTTCATTTTATGACAGCGCAGCACAGCTTATGTCGTCAGAAAGCTGTACGGAAAACAGCGAATTTGTATTATTGACGGATAAATATGCAGTAATTGCAAATAGAAGTGAAACTGCATTAAGACTTTTGGAATTGGACGGTCACACTAGTGAGGAGCTTCTAAAGTATGATGCGGGATATACGCATGATGAGGCGCGCTTGAGTGCGGATGGACAGACTGCAATGCTGTTTTCCTATCAGAATTTTAGAATATATGATATGACGGGAACGATTGTAGCAGAGGCAGAGCTGCCGGACGCAGCATATATATATGACCAGCAGTTTAAAAGGGAGGACGGAGAGGCATGGCTGGAGGTGATATGGTATGACGGCACGGTGCGCTGCTACAGTGCGGCAGATGGCTCGCTTATGTCTGAAGTAAAAGGAGAAGCGCCTTCAAGGGATTTGTATGAAGAGTTTTTTACAAAACAATACCGAATCACATCATCGCTTCATGATGCACCGGTAGTATATGACATCTCATCAGGGAAAGAAGTGGCTGTATTGGAACAAGACTCTTATCTTACATATGTGACTCAGGTAGAAGAATATATCATCACAGAGTATGTAAGCGCGGAAGGGGAAAGGTATGGAATTCTTTTGGATGGCAGGCTTCAAAAGCTTGCAAACCTGCCAAACCTCTGTGATATATTGGAGGACACGCTGGTATTTGATTTTGAATCAGGGAATTTGCGGTTTTGCCGCTTATATTCCCTCCAGGAGCTTATTGCTCTTGGAGAGTCATATTAACATTATTAGTAGTAGAAAGGGGGATTTCATAAAATGAAATCTGTAAAAAGAGGTTTGGCAATGCTTCTGACGGTATTGCTTATTATACCGTCTCTGCCTGCAAGAGCCGAGGGGGCAGCCTCTGAAGAGTCAGCAGAATCGGATGCGATTTTGTTTAATACCGGGAATTATGCATTTAAAGTGACAAATGCGGATGTCTCGGACAATGAAATTGGAGATGTGTGCTTTGAGGCAGATGGAAGCTATACCATCAATATACCTGAGGCTAATCCATTTTTTCCGTATGAGGTACAGTTTACCTGTGACGGAGAGGTGACCAATCAATTGTTTATGACACCAGATGATACTGTGG
>JAJQGF010000106.1 GCA_021200695.1 Lachnospiraceae bacterium | reverse complement strand
GCTCCGCATAATTCATATACTCGAATTTTCCAAAGCTGCATTCACTGAAGCCATCCACCATGACACGGGCAGCATCGGGAAAAAGAAGCTCTGCCGTTTCAATGCAGCGTTTAAGCGGACTGGTCAAAACAATATCCGGTCTCTGCAGACTCAGGCCTGCTGAGACCTCCCTTAATTTAATTTTTGCTTCCTCTAAAAGCCCTTCATCAGTCTGCCCGACATAGCGCCCCTCAAGATTTCCTGCGGTAGCGCCGTGCCGGATAATATAAAGCTTATATTTTCTGTTCACCCCGCATCTCCCATGACCTTTTACTTAAGCCTTACAGGTATTCCGCATACAAGCCTCAGCACCCTGTCAGCCCTGTCAGCAAACAGGCATGCCGTCCTGCCCACGCTCTCCCTGTACTGCCTCTCAAACGCATCCATTGGTATCACTCCGCACCCGACCTCATCGCATATGATAATCAGGCTTTCAGGCTGAGCATCAGCCGTGCCTTCATAATATTTTAATAAGCTTTCCGCCTCAAGCAATGGATTTTTCCCCTGATGAAGCTGCTGTCTGACTATATCCTGATATGCATTTATTATCGTGTATTCATCTGTAAAATTTTCCAGCGCATATTTATATTTTCCCTGATATGCGCCTCCTGTTATAAAAATCATAAAAATCCTTCCGCCCTTATTCGTACCTCAATGCTTCTATAGGGTCCATTTTAGCCGCCTTATTTGCAGGATAATACCCGAAAAATACCCCTATCGCCATAGAAAAGGTAATGGATATTATTATACTGCCAAGAGACGGAGTTGCCGCAGTACCCAGAAGCGAAGCCGCCGCAATTCCTAAAATAATACCGAGAATTATCCCTATAATACCGCCCACAAGACATATGACAATCGACTCAACAATAAATTGAAGCCTTATTGAGCTGTTGGGCGCACCCAATGCCTTTCTGGTGCCTATCTCCCTTGTGCGCTCGGTTATCGACACAAGCATTATATTCATAACTCCTATGCCGCCTACAATAAGCGCAATTCCTGCAATTACGGCTATAGCTGTAGTAATTGTTGAAAGCATACTCGAAAGCGTCTCCACCATTGATGCCATGCTGTACGCGGAGACTTCAAAATCCCTGTTATTCCTGTAATATGTGTTAAAAAAGCTTTCTGTTGTCTCCGCAAATTCATCTGAGTCAATTCCGGAGGCCGTAACAACCGTGAACTGCTGATAACCCGTGGTATGCGTAAGCTCCATTGCTGTTTTTAAGGGGATATACATTGTCGTTGTAATTTCCTTTTCAGATGAGCTTGAAAATCCAAAGGACGAGGTTTCGTACTCATATATGCCCACCACGGTAAAATTATAGTATTTATCGCCTGCATTAACCTGTATAATGCTGCCCAATGCATCCTCGGCATTGCCGTCAAACATATTGTTTACCGCCTTATCAGAGATAATTGCAACCTTGCTTGCATCATCAAGCTCTCTTTCGCTGAAAAGCCTGCCGTCGCTCACGCTTATATCATTTGCCAGATAATATCCAACACTGCACCCAAGCATTGAAATGTTGGCATACAGGCCTCCGTCCGTTATCTGTCCCGAGCCCACACTCTGACTTGCCGAAATCGCCGTGATAGAGTCCGCATATGTGTCACAGTAATTTTCCAGCATTTCCCTGGTAAAATAATCGTCCTCATCAGGCGTCTTCACCGAGCCCGACTCCTCAAATCTTATGCCCTCCTCGGTTACCTCCTCCTCTTCGCTCTTCTGCTGAAGTCCCACCGTTATATTGTTGGCTCCCATTGAGGACATTGAATCGGTTACAGATGCAGTAAGCGAGTTGCCCACCGTCATAATTGCTATAACCGAGGAAATGCCTATAATTATTCCCAGCATGGTAAGGAGCGCACGCATTTTATTTGCTTTAAGGCTGAAAAGTGCAAGTCTGATATTCTCATATATTAACATTTCTGCCCATGCCCCTCCTTTCTCCCAATATTTCTCCGTCCTTTATGGTGATTACCCTTTCTGTCTCATCGGCAAGCTCGGGAGAGTGGGTTATTAAAACTATGGTCTTGCCCTGCTCTTTATGAAGCTTATGAAATAAATCCATAACCATGCGGCCTGTCCCTGAGTCAAGAGCGCCCGTAGGCTCATCGGCAAGAATTATCGCAGGCTCATTTGACATTGCCCTTGCTATAGCGACACGCTGCTTTTGTCCTCCTGACAGCTCCTCCGGCAGATGCTTCATCCTTTTCTCCATTCCGACTAATGTCAGCAGCTCCTTAGCTCTCGCTGTTCTCCTTTTCCCCGATATGCCGGCATACAGCATCGGCAATTCCACATTTTTAATGGCATTGGTTTTGGATATAAGGTTGTAGGTCTGAAACACAAATCCAATTTTTCTGTTTCTGATTCCGGAGAGTTCCGCGTCCTTTGCTTCTATTATGTTTACCCCGTCAAGAGTATACTCTCCCTCGGTAGGTCTGTCCAAAGCCCCGATTATATTCATAAGAGTAGATTTGCCTGAGCCTGACTGCCCGACTATGGCAACAAACTCACCCTCATAAACAGTCAGGTCAATACCGTTTAACACTGTAAGCTCATTAGGAGTTCCAATATAGAATCTCTTAACTATACCTCTTAGCTCTATTATTGCCCTTTTACCCATTTAGAAGCCTCCCATCGGTCCCTGAATCATTATCATTCCGTCTGCATCTGTTCCCGAAGCCGAGTCAGGCACCAGCACCTCCATACCCTCCGTAATCTCATCGCTTATAATCTCAATATAGTAATCGCTCTCTACACCCTTTGCAACATAAATTCTCCTGAAGGCATCTGTATTCTGATTATTCGTATCAGAGTCTGTCTCCTCCTTTACCTCTATATAATAATTACCGTCTGTATCCTCCTGAACCGATTCATATGGCACGGAAAGGACATTTTCACTGCTCTCAATTATAATGCT
The DNA here is from genome assembly GCA_021200695.1 of Lachnospiraceae bacterium. Classification (GTDB taxonomy): domain Bacteria; phylum Bacillota; class Clostridia; order Lachnospirales; family Lachnospiraceae; genus Acetatifactor. The sequence goes on along the minus strand of JAJQGF010000106.1, from coordinate 5,767 downwards.
GAGCTTTGCCGTCATATCCAGACGCAGCGCATCATTAGGAGTGTCAACGCTTATAGTCACGGTGTAAGTAACACTTGAGCCTCCCGTAGCTCTGGGCGCTATTTTTATTACCGTGCCGTCAAGCTCATCATCACCGGTTCCGTTTGTCTTAATTACCACGCTCTGGCCGACCTCAATCTTACTTATGTCATACTCATCAATCTCAGCAGTCACCTCAAAGCCTTCAATATTCTCTATTACCGCGATGGACGCACCGTTGTAAATGTCGCCCGCTTCCACATTAAGCTCTGTAACCACACCGCTTATGGGTGCTTTTACGGTGCAGTTGTCAAGCTGCTCTTCATAGGTTTTCACCTGCTGCTTTTCCGAAATTCCCGAGGTGGAAGCGCTTATTTTTGAGCTCTGAAGGCTCTCCTGCTTCGAGCTTACCGAGCTGTCAAGGCTTCTCTCAGTATCAGCTCTGCTCTCTAACCGATCCTCATAAACCTCATATAATGAATTGGCCTTATCCTCCGCCGACTCATATGCACTTCTTGCAGCAGACTCTGCCTCCTGCGCTGCAATGTATGCACTCTGAGCCTGTTCAAGCTCACTGTAAAGCTTCAGATAGTCTGCGTCTCCTTCACTTACCGTTCCGCTGCCAACGGCCAAATTATATGCGCTTAATGCACTCTCATACGCCGCCTTTTTCTCATCAGTCTCATCAACGGCATCGTCCAGAGTATCCTCTGCATCATCCATTTCATCAACCGCATTTTCATAATCGGTATATGCGTCGGACACATCGCTGTCGGCTCTCTGCATATCTATATTTTTAGCGGTTACCGCTTCGTCAAGCTGCCTCTGCGCTGATGTGATGTCAAGGCTTGTCTTGCTGTTTGCCGCATTCAGCGAGATTTTTGCATCCGCAAGATTCGCCTCCACATCCCCGGCATCCATAGTGCAGAGTACATCTCCGGCAAGCACTGTGTCTCCTACCTCCACATTTACACTCGCTACCTCTACATTGCTTATGTTGACTATGATACTCCTGCTGTCAGAGCTTGTAATGCTTCCCGTCGCTGATATGCTTTCAACTATGGTTCTCCTCTCAATCTGTGCAGTCTCCTGATTATACATACTCTCCGCAAGCCCGCGTACAGTGCTTCTAAGCATGCCTGCAAACACCGATACAGCGATTGCAAGAACTATTATCACCGTGAGCACAATACACAGCTTCCTGTGCCGCTTAACAAATGCCTTAACCTTAACTCCCTTTTTCATGTATAGCCTCCTTATCAGACATATCCGCTTTATAATACATGTATTATTGTTTTAGTACAGTATATATTGCGTTTTTTCCTATGTCAATCACGTGCAGGACTATTTAATAATTATTTTATAAAAAACAGCAGCGGACAGTATCGCAAGCTCACAGAGCTGCAGGAAATATCCGGCGATGTCTCCCGTTATTCCGCCAAAGGTCTTTAACGACATCAGATAATAATACAGAAGCACCAGAAGCGCTACAGTTATGCACATTGAACCGCATAACGGATTTAAATAAATATAAAGTGACGAGCATAGTAAAAATTCAATCAACAGCACAAATCTTACATTCTTCTGCGCCGCTTTTGCAAATGCCGCGGCGCTTCCATCGCTCCTTGCCTTAGGAAAGGCTACCACTGAAAAAGCACTGAGCACTCTCGAAAGAAAATATCCCACTGCCGGAAAAATAATAGTTTCCGCTGTGATTTCAGTAAAAAGACCAAACATAAGCAAAAAGTAAATAAAAGCATATATAATGGCAAAGGCTCCGGCATGCGAATCCTTCAATATTTCAAGCCTTTCCTCCATAGATTTATATGAGCAGCGGGCATCCACGGTATCCAGAAAGCCATCCATATGAATTCCTCCGTTTATTACAACCGGAAGCGCAGTGAGAACAGCCGCTGCAAGCGTATTTCCCACATCAAAATAAAGCATGCACCTGTATATAAGCACCGACATTATGCCTGTCACAGCTCCCACAAAGGGAAAAAAGCACATGCTATAACGCATTCCCCTGTCACTCCACTTCACATGCGGCACAGGTATCTTTGAATACATTGAAAAAGCAATTATTAGCGATTCAAACACATCCATCTCCATTCCGGGGCTTCACAATGCAGGCTATCCCGCATAAAACCTCCACAACCACATCCGCCTTCTCTGCAAGCATAATATTAAGCTCTCCGAGCATTCTGCAGTAAACCTCTGTCTCTTCCTCACAGCCTTTAAAATGCCTGCCGTCAGCAAAGACATCATTAGTTACAATTATAACCGCCGACGCTCTGCCGGCAAGTGATAATACGGGACTGATTATAGAAGAGCGCAGTCTGTCCCTGTATTGCTCTGCATTATATATTCCGCATGCACATATGTCTCTCAGGCCTCCGCTCTCGTCATATATTTCATTTGCCAAAAGATTTGACATACATTCCACTAAAAGCACATCTCGCTCTCCGGCGGACAGCCTTTCAAGATGTGTATAGCATTCTACGGTTTCAAAGCCCTTTCCCTCCCGCATTCTCCTGTGCCTTAATATGCGCCTGCCGGCCTCCTCTCCAAAAGGCACCATTGCAGCAATATAATATAGGCCTCCGCCCTCCTTACGGAGCTTCAGCGCAGTGTTTTCCGCATATTCCGATTTTCCGCAGGCACCCGCTCCCGTGACCAGATAAAGCATATACTCTCCTAACTCCATATAATTTGTCAGTACGTGAAAAACAAATTGCTTCCTCTAATATCTCTGGTACGCTTCAATGCTGTAATCCTCAAAGCTTCCCATATTTACATAAACCGACACTGCCATATCAAGAAGCGGAATAAGCGTCATTGCGCCTGTTCCCTCCCCAAGACACATTTCTGCATGCACCGGTGCCTTAAGTCCCATCTCCTCAAGCGCAAGTCTTCCTGTCAGCTCATTCGACTCGTGAGACGCAAACGCAAAGCGCCTGACCCTGCTGTCCATTCTATATGCGGCAAGAGCTGCGACCGATGATATCGCACCGTCTATTATTATGGGCATCCTGTACTTTACTCCTCCAAGAAACGCCCCTGCCATGCCTGCAATTTCAAGGCCTCCCGCCTGTGCCAATATCTCAAATGCATCGCTTATTCCAAGCCCTCTTACTCTGCTGACAGCCCTTCCTATGACCTCTCTTTTTACGGCAAGCCCCTCATCCGAAAGTCCCGCTCCCCGTCCAAGAACGGCGTCCGGAGTAAGTCCAAGATATAAGGCCGCAAGCACACTTGTGGGTGTTGTGTTTCCGATTCCCATTTCTCCGGTTGCTATAAGTCCATATCCCTTACGCTTAAGCTCACCCACCAGCTCACAGCCGACGCAAAGGGCGCGTCTGCATTCATCCTGACTCATTGCCGGCTCTACTGCTATATTGCCGGCTCCGCGCCTTATTTTGCGATTGATTACCTCTCCCCTTACAAGCTCATTTTGCCTGTAACAATCCGCATCTATCCCAATATCTATAGGATATACATCGACACCTGCCACCGATGCCATATAGTTTACGGACGAACAGCCCTTTGCAAAGTTTTCACTGACTATTCCGGTCACATCTTTTCCTGTCTGCGTTACGCCCTCGCATACGACACCATGGTCGCCGCAAAATGTCAAAAGCGCCCTGCGTCCAAGCCTTTCAAATGCACCGCTTCCGGCGTTTAAATTTATCCGGCAAAGCTTATTTACAGCCTCTTCAAGCAGCCCCAGGCTGTCGAGAGGCTTTGCGATGCTGTCCCAATGCTTTTTAGAAAGTCTTTCTGTCTTATATTCAAGCGCTGTCTCCAAAAAGCTGTAAAGCATTCCCGGATTGCTGTAATAATATAAATGCGGGAAGCCTGCGGCCAATGTATCGGTATGCACCATACATGCATAATCCTGCCCTCCCCTTTTATGCGCGGTAAAATCACTACCGTTCTCTGTACAGTCCCAATGATGAAACTCATGTCCGCGAATTATCTCTCCTCTGTCGCCGAGCAAGCCTCCTCTTGCCGTCTCAAGCTCTGCATATCCGAAGCGTCTCAGCCCTCCCGTCGGAAAGCCTCTTCCGTTTAGTACGCCTGCCATATCCGCCGACAGTCCCCTGTCATTCTCAAGCTCTTTTTGCAGATAGAGAAAGCCTCCGCACTCTGCAAGGCAGGGCATGCCTTTCATCACCGCTGAATAAATTTCCGCCGTGGATTTGGAGCTTTCAAGCCTGTCCACATAGTTTTCGGGGTAGCCTCCCCCTATTATCATGCCGTCTGCAGCTTCAGGCATTAAATCCCCCCTCAGCGGTGAAAATTCTACTATGTCCGCACCCATTTCCTTAAGGATGTCCATGTTCTCCGAATAATAAAATGAGAATGCCTCATCTCTTGCCACAGCTATTCTCACTCTGCCCGGAAGTCTGGGAATATTAAAGACAGGCGCTGTGCTGTCACTTATACCCCCTGCCTCCGCGGCCTTAAGTATAGCGTCAATGTCTATAGTCTGCCCAAGCTTCTCCGCCAGGGAGTCCGCCCAGCTTCTTACAGCCTCTGCCTCACCCGGCTGCACCAGCCCCAGATGTCTCGATGGGACGGACAGCTCCTTAAGCTCAGGCACATATCCGAACACCTTTAGTCCGCATTCCTTCTCTATAAGAGCCCTCAGCCTGTCAAAATACCCTGCCGACACTCTGTTAAGTATCACTCCCACTATGCGGCTGTCTGTGCGATATTCAATAATTCCTCTAATCATAGCAGCCAGAGACACGCTGGCCCCCTTAGCGTCCACTATCAGTATAACCGGCGTATCAGTTACTACAGCAACCTCATATGTGCTTCCCTCTGTGCTGTTGCCGCCGAGGCCGTCATAATACCCCATGACACCCTCTATAACAGCGATATCCCTGTTATCACTGTCCCTGCGGAAAATATATCTCGTCGTATCCGCATCCGTGAAAAAGGTATCAAGATTGCCCGACGCAATACCAAGAGCTTTCCTGTGGAACATAGGGTCGATAAAATCCGGACCGCACTTAAATGCCTTCACCCTCAGGCCTCTTTTTTTCAATATTGCAAGCACTCCGCAGGTTATCATCGTTTTTCCGCTGCCGCTCTTCGGCGCTGCAAAAAGTATTCTTCTGTTACTCATTGTCTCCTCCGAAGGAAATTATGTAAATAGGGTTTTCAGCCATCATCATATGATGACCTCCGACAGTCTTAGCTCTTGAAACTGCCATCTGAATAATGTCCATATCCGCATATTCAGGAAATTTGTCTGCAATCGACAGGCATGCCCCCAATGTCTCCAGAGTAATCGCATTGACTACAAATCGTGCCCGAATATTCATTTTCCTGACAGCACATACAAGCCCGTCAAGCCTGCCGCCGCTGCCGCCTATAAACACATGTGTAGGCGCACTGAAGCCTTCGTCTGCGCCATTCTCCATAATACCTGTAAGCCTTTCCAACGCATCGCCTGCAACAGCTTCAACATTCCCAACCCCGAATTTATCACAGTTTTGCCTGATAAGCTCCAGGGCTTCACCATTTCTTTCAAAGGCATAAACCTTCGCCCCGGGACACATCAGAGCCGCTGTCACGGACACGCTTCCTGTTCCCGCACCTATATCATACATAATGCTTTTATCAGTTATTCCCAGCTTAGAAAGTGATATCGTTCTTATCTCCTCCTTTGTCATGGGAACAGCTCCCCGTATAAACTCACAATCCCTTACCGCCGATGCATATGCCTCCGGATATC
>JAJQGF010000205.1 GCA_021200695.1 Lachnospiraceae bacterium | reverse complement strand
CTTATATAGGGTATGTGAAATATGTATTATAAAGTTACACCTTTATAATACATATTTCACATACCCTATATAAGGAGGCAGTTATGGCAAGAGGACAGCGAAAAACAATAGAGGAGAAGATTGCTGCAAAGGAAGAAATAATTGACGCAATGCAGCTTCGTCTGGAGTCAGAAAAAAAGGAGCTTCAGGCTCTTTATGATGAAAAGAAGGACAGGGAATTGGAGAGAGTAAATGAGCTTATAGCAGCTTCAGGGTTTGCGCCCGACGAGGTAGCAGGGCTGCTGAGGGATTATATTCAAAACCGTGAAGAGAATCCAGAGTAGTAAAAGTAAAAACAGTAATCGCAGCATCTGAGCCGTTCGGTTTAGGTGCTGTTTTTAGTTAAAAGCCTGCATTTTTTATTGTACAAATTCAGTTACAAACAATTTACATTCTTTTTACCGCGCTGTGATTTCGACCATTCAAGGCTTCTTCTATAATTATATTGTGCACAATAAGAGAGAACTATTATATGAATGGAGAAAAAATATGAAAAAGAACAAGATTAAAAAAATGCTTGCAGTGATGAACATGGCAATTCTGACATTTTCTTTGATGGGCTGCGGAGAAAAAGAGGCAACAGGCGTAACTGAAAAATCTTCTGAAGCCGGCACCGCTGTAGTGGAGTCTGCACCCCGGAAGGAAACTGTAGAAGAGTCTGCAACAGTGGATGCTCCTGTTCAGACAGAACCTCTGGTAGTATACTTAAATGACTTTGATGGTGTAATCGTTGATATGTTTAAGGAAGCGACAGGGTATGATGTAGAGGTTGTTGTTGGTAATGGTGCGGAAACCATGTCACGTATTGCCGCAGAAAAAGGAAATGCACAGTGGGACGTTGTTTGGATTGATTCTATGTATGATGTTTATATGCTGCAGGAATCTAATGCTTACGATATGCTTGCAAGTGGTGAACCCATTTCAATAATTTGGCCGGAGGCTGGGGCACCGGGTTCTACTCGAGTAGCAGCAATCAGTGCATCTACTAATCAGCTGGAAATTGCTAAAATATTTGTAAATTTCTTATTGGAAGCAGATACCCAACAGCAATTGATTGATACCGGTGACGAGGGATATTTTGAACCCTCTGTAGAAGGAGTGACCTTAAAGGCGGAGAGGGCAGCGGACGCAAAGCTTGTGGTGGCAGATGTTATTTTTGGCGCTGAGAATGAGGCGGAAATCAAAGCGTGGTTTGCAGATATGTCTGCACAATAATTGTTTGGAATTGCTTGAACATAAGAGAGAGGCGTGCATTTCATGAAAAAAAAAGATAATATTTCAAGTATCTGCATACTCGGTATTATGATTTTATTAGTACTGCTACCGTTGGTGGCAGTACTTTTTCAGATTGTATGTCCGGGATTAGATTTGAAGGATTTTGATATTAGTAATTTGTTGATGGTTTTAGATGTATTTACGAGAAAACTTTGGAAAAAGGCATTTTTGAATTCCTTTATACTTAGTATTGGTACTACGGTTATAGGATTGATATTGGCTGCTGTTTTGGCGCATATCCGTGTGTATTATCAGTTTCCGGGGGCTAAGCTGTTGGATTTACTCAGTTGGATTTTGATGGTTATTCCTTCTTTTATTTTGGCACAGGGATGGGTTTATTTTGCATCAGGAAAGGGTATTGCCAATGTATGGCTGGGATTGGAAAATATTAGTGATTTTGTGTTCAGCTATTGGGGATTAGTGACAGTCATGGTACTATGTAAGTTTCCTATGGCTTATGTGACCATCAGAACAGCTATGGAGTGGTATCCGGCAAGACTCATGCATGCTGTAAGAATGAACGGTGCATCTGCATTTAAAGCCTGGAAGAGTGTGCAGCTGCCTCTTTGTATCCCGGCATATTGCTCTGCGGCAATGCTGATTTTTATGGATACAGTAGGTGATTATGGCATGTCATCAACTATTACCGCAGTATATTCATTTCCAACGCTGCCATATACTATTTACAGTGCGATTTGTACATCTCCGGCACGGTTTGATATGGCAGGAGTATTATCACTATATCTTATGGTAATGATTGTAATTGCCATGATTATTCAATACGTCGCAATGGGTAAACGAAAATATGACTTTTTGGATAATGGTACAGAACAGGTAATACCTAAAAAAGTAAATGCTTGGGTGCAGATGGCGCTTTCAGGCGGAACTATAATTTTTTGTTTAATTACAATAGGTATTCCCGTTGGTTCTAATTTAATTATGTCTTTCTCAAGTTCGATTAGTATTCAGAAGTTTTCCTTTACATTGGAAAATTACGAGGCTATATTGGTGTCTTCCGGAAATATGATGGAGGGTGTAAAGAACTCATTGAGCCTGGCAGGAGTAGCGGCAGTAATGGGTATTATTATCGGCTTCAGTGTGGCGTTTGTTTTAACCTACTCAGAATGCAGGCTAAAAAAAGCGATAGATATGATTACTTTGACTGCGATGGCTGTTCCGGGGGTCGTGTTAGGTATTGGATATATTTTTGTATGGAATCAAAAATGGCTGATGCCAATAGGTTTGCATCTGTATGGAAAACCTTCGATTCTTGTATTGGCAAGTGTAGCATCTGCAATTCCGCTAATTAACCGTGTATTGGTAGGGGGTATGGCAAAAATTCCGAAGTCTTTACTAATGGCGGCGCAAATGCAGGGTGCGGGATATATTACAAGGATTTGCACAGTATTACTTCCGTTAATCCATAATAGTATGGTGTCGGCGGTTTTGGCAGCATTTGGCGGCAGTGTCTTTAATTTGGCGATTACAACGATTTTATATCCGCCTAATTACAGTACATTACCTGTGTATATCAGTGATGCCTACAACGATTTGGAATTTGGTTATGCCGCCGCAGCTACTATTGTAGGCGGTGCATTCATAATTTCAATTATGTTGATTTTGGAATATCTTTTGAATGCCAGGAACCTGAGTAATAAAATTGCAGGATTATTGAAGGGTGTCAGATAGGAAGAGGAGATTTATTTTGAATACTATACTCAAATTAAAAAATGTAAGAAAGCAATATGGGAAAAAAGAAATATTAAAAGGAATTGATTTGGAGGTGAAGGAGGGAGAAATTATCAGTGTGTTAGGTCCCTCTGGTTGTGGTAAATCGACCCTTTTAAATATTATTGCAGGAATTCAAAATCTGGATGACGGTGAAGTTTGGATTTATGATAAGGAGGTTTCCTCCAGACAAAAGACATTGCGGATTGAGGAGAGAAATATCAATATGGTATTTCAGGACTTTGCACTCTGGCCTCATATGAAGGCCAGGGATAATATTCTATATGGTCTTAAGGTGAAAAAAACAGGTAAGGCACAGATGGAAGAACGTCTGGAAGAGGTGGTATCCTTATTACATTTAGAGGGATTATTGGAACAATATCCGTCAGAACTCTCTGGTGGACAACAGCAAAGAGTGGCTATTGCAAGAGCACTGATTACCAAGCCTGCTATTATTTTGCTGGATGAACCATTGTGTAATTTGGATGTTCAGCTTAGGATTGAGATGAGGACGGAGATGGCACAGCTCTTTCATTCTTTAAAGACTACAGTATTTCATGTAACTCATGACCCTTCCGAGGCATTTGCAATGGCTGATAGAATTATTGTGATGAATGGGGGACAAATTGACCAGATTGATAAACCAATTATGTGTTATATTCATCCTAAAACAGGTATGGTGGCTGGCTTGTTAGGCGCAGGAAATTGTTTGCAGGAAGGCGTTTATTTATCAGATGCAGCATGTGAAGAGGAATATTGCATTGTGCGATATGGCAGTCACAGCCTTAGCGCTATGAGCTTTCTCCCGAAAGATATATCTGCGGACAGTAACCTGGAATTGCGTTTTCGACCGGAAGAATGCAGCTTTAGTAAAGAATATGCAGGTAATGCAATTCCTGTCACTGTGGTAATGTCTTCATTTGAGGGAGGTCAGTATCGTGTAAAGGTGGAAACAGAAAATGCGGAGTCTGTATGTACCTTATGCCGGCAATTTCTGAATGAAGGAGAAAAGGGGTATATATACATAAGGGAAGATAAGGTATATGCATATGAGAAAGCTGATATTTAAGGGAGGATATGGGGAACATGGCCGTAGCTGTTTTTTGGTAAAATATTCTGCAAAAGACAGGTATTACATGGTTGATTGTGGCATTATGGATACAGATGAGTTCCCTTATCCGAATTTAACCAGAGAAGAGCTGGGCAAGGTTGATTATTTATTCCTGACTCATTGCCATAAGGACCATTCAGGAGCAATTCCATATATCATTGAAAAAGGATTTGAGGGATGGATTGTGGCATCCTCAATGTCCGTTTTGCTTGAAGAGATATCTTATAATAAAATTATTAGCCTGATTATAAAAGAATTTCCGCAGACAGAAATATGCCTCGATACCTTAAAGCTACAGTATGGCAGGAGTGGTCATTGCCCCGGAAGTATATGGTTTTACATTGAGGACCAATATGGTTCATGCTTTTTTTCCGGTGATTATCAGGCAGATACACTTTTGTATGCATGCGACAGGGTGGAATACATGCATGCGGACATAGGTATTTTGGATTGCGCGCATGAGCAAACATTACAAAATGCTATGGAACTTCGGGAGGAATTTGTACAGACAATAAATAATTGCTTTCAAAAAAAGCAAAGTGTAATATTACCGGTGCCCAGATATGGAAGAGGTTTAGAAATGCTATATCTCTTAAAAAAGGCATTTCCCGATGCTGTTGTGAAGATGGATACGGATTTTGTTATATGTGGCAAAAAGATGTTACATGAAAGGTGTTGGTATAAGGAAGAGGCTTATATGGAATTACAGCAGCGTCAGAGTTTTTCATGGGAAACAACGATTTCTACATCTTTGGAAAAATACCACAAAATGGATTTTGATATTTTGCTGGTGGCGGATACTCATATACAAAAAGAAAGTAATCAGTATTATATCAGGCAGGCTGTAGATAATGGCTGTGTCCTGATTATTACAGGACGTTTAAAAGAGGGGAGCTTACCAATGCAGCTATACAAGGAAGGAAAAGCGCTCAGGTGTGTTTATCCTCATCATCAGAGCTGCGGCGATTTACAGGTAATGATGGACTCCAATGATTTTCATATTGCATATCCGTATCATAATCCGTTAAAGGAAATATATGTAAAGTAATTTAAGAGCAAATTACAAACAACACCCTGCCGGAAGAGATTAGCAGGGTGTTGTTTTATAGTGTATTTTTATTTTTAGAAATTAACATCAGGGCAGCCGCCGGCAAACAGGAGCTTATTAAAATGATGCAGCTTCCCTGGAGGAGGTCTTTTTAAGATTGCTCTGTGCGGTCGAAAGCATCAGCTTAATACGGTTAAGCTGGTTTACCTCGCTGGCACCCGGGTCGTAATCAATCGCAACAATATTTGACTCGGGGTAAGCCTTTCTGAGAGCCTTAATGACTCCCTTTCCTACCACATGGTTTGGAAGACATGCAAATGGCTGAGTGCAGACAATATTAGGTACATTTTCATGTATAAGCTCAACCATCTCGCCGGTAAGGAACCACCCCTCGCCGGTCTGGTTCCCGATTGATACAATGGGCTTTGCATACTCAACTGTCTTATAAATAGAGGTAGGCGGTTCAAAATGCCTGCTTTTTTCAAACTCATCAGAAGCGGCTCCGCGCAGGATATGTTCAACTGCCCATATTCCAAGCTTTGAGAGCCTTGCAGCTCTTTTGCTTGTTCCAAGCTGCTCTGCTTTGTATATCTGATTGTAGAAGCAGTAGAGCATAAAGTCTATAAGGTCCGGAACTACGGGCTCTGCCCCCTCTGCCTCCAAAAGCTCTACAAGATGATTGTTTCCGGCGGGAGAAAATTTTACAAGGATTTCGCCTACAATACCGACACGAGGTTTTTTAATATCCAGAGTGGGTATATTGTCAAAGTCACGTATCATCTGACGGCACATGCTGTTAAATTTTGTCAGATTAATATGTCTGGCTGTTATAAATTTTATAATTCTTTCCAGCCATTCGTCATGCAGCTTATTGACGCTTCCCGGAACCGCTTCATATGGCCGCATACGGTATACACAGCGCATAAATATATCGCCGAATTCTGCGCCGACGGCGGCGCGCAGCATCAGCTTTGCATCAAGCTTAAAGCCGGGATTTGTCTCCATGCCGTTCAGATTAAGGGAGATTACCGGCACCTGAGACATTCCTGCCTTTGCAAGCGCACGGCGTATGAAGCCGACATAATTGGTGGCGCGGCATCCGCCCCCGGTCTGTGTCATTATGACAGCGACCCTGTTTACATCATATTTGCCGGAGATAAGCGCATCCATAATCTGTCCTACCACCAAAAGCGAAGGATAACAGGCGTCATTGTTGACATATTTTAGACCCGTATCTATTGAACGGCGGTTATCATTGTCAAGCACCTCAAAATTGTAGCCGCAGGAGTTGAACGCAGGCTGAAGAATTTCAAAGTGAATGGGCGACATCTGAGGGCATAAAATTGTGTAATTTTTACGCATCTGCTCGGTAAACTGTACCTTTTGTACCGCTGAGGAGTGTATGGTACGCTCGTTGCCCAGACGCTCACGCACACGAATGGCGGACAAGAGTGAACGGATTCGTATTTTTGCCGCGCCAAGATTGTTTACCTCGTCAATTTTAAGGCATGTATATATCTTGCCTGAGCCTGTCAGAATATCATTTACCTGGTCGGTTGTAACTGCGTCCAGACCGCAGCCGAAGGAATTAAGCTGTATGAGATCCAGATTGTCAACAGTCCTGACGTAGCTTGCAGCCGCATAAAGTCTTGAATGGTACATCCATTGGTCAGACACGATAAGCGGTCTCTCGGGCTTTGCCAGATGGGAGATGGAATCCTCGGTGAGAACTGCAATATCATATGAATTGATAAGCTCAGGGATGCCATGATTTATCTCAGGGTCAAGGTGGTAGGGACGCCCTGCAAGGACTATGCCGCGCCTGCCGGTTTCCTCAAGATATTTAAGAACCTCCTCGCCCTTCTTTTGTGTGTCTCTGTGTACGGCTTCAAGCTCATCCCATGCTGCCTTAACCGCGTCGGCAATCTCAGTTTCCGGAATATCGGTAAATTCCCTGACAAGTGCAGAGGTTATTGTGTCTGTATCCCTGAAGGACATAAAGGGGTTTCGGAATACTATGTCTTTGTCGCTTAATTCCTCCACATTATTTTTTATATTCTCTGAGTAAGAGGTAACAATAGGACAGTTGTAATGATTTCCGGCATCCTCAAACTCATTCCTTTCATAGAAAAGAGCAGGATAAAAAATAAATTTAACGCCTTGCCTTATAAGCCATGTGACGTGACCGTGGGCAAGCTTTGCAGGGTAGCACTCTGATTCGCTGGGAATTGATTCGATGCCAAGCTCGTAAATCTGTCGGCTCGAGGATGGTGAAAGCACTACGCGGTATCCCAGCCTGGTAAAAAAGGTAAACCAGAAGGGATAGTTTTCGTACATATTTAACACTCTTGGTATACCAACAACACCTCTTTTAGCTGCGTCAGCCTCAAGCGGAGTATAGGAAAAAAGCCTTTTAAGCTTATATTCAAAAAGATTTGGAACATTATTCGGATTCTTCTGTTTGCCAATACCGCGCTCACAGCGGTTTCCGGATATATATTGTCTTCCGCCGGAAAATCTGTTTATAGTGAGACGGCAGCTATTGGTACAGCCCTTGCATTTAGCCATGCTGGTCTCGTACTTAAGCCCCAATATCTGTTCAAAGGAGAGCATAGTGGTCTCGTAACCCTCCTCATAGCGCTCACGTGCTACCAAAGCAGCGCCAAAGGCGCCCATAATGCCTGCAATATCAGGGCGTATTGCCTCACAGCCCGCAATTTTCTCAAAGCTTCTCAGAACGGCGTCATTATAGAAGGTGCCGCCCTGAACAACAATATTTTTTCCAAGCTCTGAGGCGTCTGACACCTTGATGACCTTAAACAGGGCATTTTTAATGACAGAGTATGCCAGCCCTGCGGATATATCGGCGACAGATGCCCCCTCCTTCTGTGCCTGTTTAACCTTAGAATTCATAAATACGGTACAGCGCGTTCCCAAATCAATAGGATGAGAGGCAAAAAGAGCCTCCTTTGCAAAATTCTCAACACTGTAGTTAAGTGATTTGGCAAAGGTTTCTATGAAGGAGCCGCAGCCTGATGAGCAGGCCTCGTTTAACTGAACGCTGTCTACAGTCTGATTTTTTATTTTAATACATTTCATATCCTGACCGCCGATATCAAGAATGCAGTCGACGTCAGGATTGAAGAAAGCGGCGGCATAATAGTGCGCAACAGTCTCAACCTCTCCGTCATCCAATAAAAATGCCGCTTTTAATAAGGCTTCACCGTAACCGGTGGAGCATGAGCGCACAATTTTTACATCTGCCGGGAGCAGCGAATATATTTCTTTAATGGAGCGTATTGCAGTCTTTAACGGACTTCCATCGTTACCGGAATAAAAAGAGTAGAGAAGCTGACCGGATTCACCGACGAGGGCAATCTTGGTGGTGGTGCTGCCGGCATCTATTCCCAGATATGCATTCCCCTTGTATTCTGAAAGCTTTCCGGTTACGACATGATGCCTGCTGTGGCGCGCCTTAAATTCGTCATACGCGGTCTGATTCTCAAAAAGAGGCTCCATACGTGCCACCTCAAACTCCATCTTTATCTCGGATGAAAGTCTGCCGTTCATCTCCTCCATGGTAAAGG
>JAJQGF010000140.1 GCA_021200695.1 Lachnospiraceae bacterium | reverse complement strand
GTCGTATACTTTATCATTACAATACCAGAGCCATGACTGGAAAGACACCCGGACTTATGGAAAAGGAGGGTCACTCCTTTATTGAGATAAATACGGAGGATGCGGCAAGGCTTGGAATAGAGAATGGAGAGAAGCTCAAAGTCTCCTCAAGACGTGGAAGTATAGTTTCAACGGCAAGAGTGGGAGATAAGGTATCTCCGGGTGAGACCTGGATGCCCTTTCATTTCCCGGATGGCAACGCAAATGTACTTACCAATGCTGCGCTTGATAAATATGCAAGAATACCTGAATACAAGGTATGCGCAATAAGGATTGACAGGATAACGGAATAACGCTTTATAAGTAAAGATGTATTGTAGTACACCGCATGCTTTGTCAACGGACGCTCTGACGCAAGTGTCTGTTGACGGGGTGTGCGGTGTTTTGGATTTATGGAATGAAAAGCAAAGGATATATTAAATATATATAAAATAATGCCAATAAATTTAGTAAAAACGTAGAAAAATAAACAAATTATACAAAATTATTGCAGTGTAAATTTTTTAATGGTAAGTTAAAATTAAACGTATTTTGGGCGGTATCAAATAACAGGAGGTATTAAAGAGAGTATAATGAAAATAACAGGAAAAAGGATGTGGAAAAGGCGATTTTTGTCACTGATATTATCGGTGACGATGGTGTCTGGACTCCTTCCCGTTGACGACTTAGGGGGGGGTATTTAAGGTTTATGCAGAAGAAAGCGTAGATTATTCAGGTACATATGAGTTTGATTTTACAACTGTATCGGCAAGCAGTACAAATATAACAGAGCAGGATTGCTGGTCATCGGCATACAATAGCGGGGTGAGGTGCGCAGCTGATAATACGGAGATTCTTAAGGCTGTTGCCAGAACAGAAAGCGGTAAATGGGTTACTAAAGACGGATGCCTCAATCTCGGTGGCGGAGTAAGCGGTGGAGCGGGATATTTTACAGTCGTTATACCCGAAGGATACACGGGAACTGTTTCTGCTGATTTCTGCACGGCAAGTAATGGCAATGAGCGTTACTTATACATATCAACAAGCTATAGTGATACTGGCAGTTCGAATGCATCGGCTTCGTCTGCTGTAAACGGAGAAAAGACAACCGTTACGGCAGAGACGCTTTCAGCAGGTACCTATTATGTAACGCCGGGCGCCAGCTTATGGATTTATGACGTTAAAGCGGTGCTGACAGCAGAGGGTTCGGCGGACAGCGGGCAGACAGAGACAGGTTCTGCTTCTGATTTGACTGCGCTTTCTGCAGGAGCTTCATACAGCTATGACTTTAATGCAAATCAGGCATTATTTGGTGAGACAAGCGTATCGGCAGACGGTACGGCAATTTACAGTGAAAGTAACTATTTGAAGGCAGAATATAATTCCGAATCTTATGGACTTTCATTTAACAACGGACATGGATTGCAATTTGCAGGAAAATTGACCATCACTGCGCTTGTTCCGGCAAATTCCGTTGGCGTTTTTACGTTTCCGCTCTGCCAATATTCTAACACAGGCGGAACGGCTGTATTGATGCAGGGTGACGCACAGCAGGGTTCGACAGTCTGTTTAAATGCCCAATATAATGTCTCTGATTCTGAGACAGAGAGCTTTTCATATACAAATGATACGTCCTCAGCGGTTGAACTCAGTCTGGTTATTGACGGTGCGGGAAGCGTGGCATATGTGCATAATATTGCCTATGCCGTGAATGAGATTCCATCGCAGGCTTATTCTGTGACTGTGAACTACGCGGACAATTATCCTCTTAAGGATGCGTCCGACGCAGAGCTTACTTATATCTTCACTAATCAATCCGACGGAGCGGCATATTCATATTTGCCCAGCGAGACAGGAAGTGTGTCGCTGTCAAACGGCACATATACCGTAAGTCTGTCAGGCGATGCCATAGATAAAATACCATATGAGCTTTCTTCGGAAAGCGCTACGGTGACAGTGGCAGACGAGCCGACAAGCATTACTCTTAAGCTTGATGAAGTAACGGAATGGTATTTCGGTTCAAGTAATAACAGCGGCTTCTCGGGTACATATAATGGCACGGCAGGGTATTATAAGGGCTTATATATAGACGGCACAAGCGGAAAGCTTGCTGCCAGAGATACTGATGCGCAGTTTAATTCAGGAACCGTGATAAGTGTTCCGGTGAACGGCGTAAGTGTGATAACCGTAAAAACATACAGTGGTTATTATACGGTCAACAATGCGGCGGCTACGGATAAGGAATTTTCATATATATATCCGGGCGACGCAGGATACGTGGACATAGCTGCTACCGGTAATGACTATATATATTATATAAAGGTGGTGTCAGGGGGTTCAAGTGTTACGGTATCAGGAAGCGCAACGGGGACACTGCCTGATAATGCACAGCTTGTGTTTACAAATACGAATGATTCCGGGCAGACCTATTACGCGGAGGTAGCTGATGGCGGATATTCGCTTAAGCTTCCTGCTACAGGTACGTCTGTTGATTTTGAGATTACATTGAGCGATTCGGAGTATGCGGTTGAGGGTGACAATACCGTCACGGTTGTTGAGAATGATGTGACAATGAATGTTGTATGCTATCACAAGGTTACACACAGCGTTACCTTAAATCTCGGCTCAGGCCCTGACCTTTCAGATGTTACATATAAGTTTGCAAAATCAGACGGAACAGTGTATACATTTGAAAGCGGTGAAGCTATCAGTCTTTATGATGGTACATACAGGGTGACCATAGAGGGAGAAGCCTATCATAAGGAACAGTCTTACAGTATAACAAGCGATATGGAGCTTACTGTGGACGGCGCCGACACCAGCCATACAATTCTTTTTGAGGAGGCTTCCACATGGAGCTTTGCCGGCACTTCAGGCAGCACGGCGGATTACTATCCTCTTGAGCTACAGAAAAGTACAGGGTATTATAACGGTCTTGTTATTGACGCGAGCAGCGGTAAATTATATGCGAGACTGACAAGCGGAGACACTCAGGCAAACTCCGGCACTGTTATTAAGATTCCGGTCAAAGGGGACTGCACAGTGACGGTATCAGCAAAGAGTGCAAGCTATTCACCATATATTACGGTAGGAGATGTCACGGGAACATCTTCAAGCGCGGCGGTTTCATATGCCTACACGGGTGAAGCGGGCTATGTAACGGTTACATTTACCGGTACGGCATATCTGTCGTCGATAACTGCCGTGTATGCAGGTGATGCCTCGGCGGATGTTGAACAGTCTGTTATGCCTTTTGTTCCGGAGGCGGACACTGACGGTACGTCATCTGATACCGATAACATTCCCAGGGCAAATACTCCTGACAGCCTGTCAGTGGATGCTGAGGGTCAGAAGCTCAGGCTGATTCAGAGCGGCGGTGATTTCACAAATGCATCGGGCATTACATATTATGTGTTTCCTATGACTGCTGATGAGAATGTGCTTGAGTTTGACGCTGAGGTAACATCCGCAACAAGCAAGTCAAACTGTGGATTTTTCGGTGGTGTGTTTACGAACAATTACCAATATACCATAGCAATGAGAAGTGCATCGACGAGCCTGAGGGCATTATACAGCAAGGGTGCGGACACCTTCAGCGGCGCTACCGGTACGGAATATGGCATAACGCTGGGCACGAGGGTGCATTATACAATTACGACAAACAGCGGCAAGGCTGTAGTGACGGCTGAATTTACCGACAAGGACGGCACAGAGCAGACTAATACTCTGTCACAGACCATGATTTCTGACGGAGACAAAGTATATTTCGGTATGGCTCTGGCAAGCGCAAATGTTACGATTACAAATATGGTTTATAAGTCCTCGGACGGTACGGTTCTTTACAGTCAGAATGATGCATATTATCCGAAGGGAAATGCACCGGAGCCTGAGTCGGGGACATCTATAACAGCAGCGACCGCTACCGGCACTAGTGCGAGCGCGACCATTGATGTCGCATGGACAGGAGATGTGCCGGAATATGATGGAACATATACCCTTGAGGTGCAGATAGACGGCGGCGAATGGATTACGGCTGTAGAGGAGCTTACAACATTTTCATATACCTATGATGTTGAGCCGGCTACAACACACAGCTACAGCTTCAGAGTGTATGGTGTGCTTGGAAAGCCTTCACTCGGAGGCAGTAAAAGCACTGTGACGGCAGTTACAGCATCAACGATAACAGTCATGGGTGCGCTCGGTGCGCCCGAAGTTACAGCAGAGGCGGATGCTTCAGGCATTACCCTTACATGGGAAAAGGACAGCAATGCAACCTTTTATGAAGTGTATCGTTATTCCTTTGATGAGGGGGAGAACAGTGCTTCATTGATACAGAGCGTTACGGAGGCCTCGTTTAACGATACGGATATAGAGACTGAAATGCCATATTACTATTATGTTATAGCTAAATCTGATAATAATTCCTCGGCTGCATCTGAGACTGTATGGGCAGTTGCTACCGCGGGACATACCGGAGATTATGTGTATGAGAGCGAAGCTACGGAAATCTTCATAACCAAAAAGTCTTATGACACCGTATTTAATGGCGATGCAACGCTTGAGGGAATTGTATATGGCAGCGGCACACTTAAGGCTATGGTTAACGGAGACGAGCAGGGAAGCGCTTCGTTAAGCGAGGGTGATTCCTTTGCCTTTGAGCTTACGCTTGAGCAGGGAAGAAATGATGTAAATCTGCTTTTCACTGACGCAGACGGAGATGTTACCAGACAGACTTATAATTTTGTATATCTTACGAATTATGATATGGTGGTTGACGCCACCTTCACGGGAAATGACGGCGATGCGAATGAGGATGGCATACCTGCCTACACAACAGTGCAGGCAGCGGTAAATGCGGTGCCGTCAGACAATTCCGACAGAGTTGTTATACTTGTGATGGCCGGAGACTATGAAGAGCGTCTCGAGGTGACAAGTCCTTATATTTCAATTATAGGTCAGGACAGAGATTCAACAGTTATTCACTGTTATCCGGGTGACCTTGGTTCAGACTATGAGGCCGGCGGAGATATGTCCCTGCGCTGTGCAACATATATTTACAGCACCGCGGACAGCTTCAGTGCAGAGAATATTTCTTTTAAGAACGATTATGTATATTCCACGTCGGACGGAAAGAGCAACAAATCGGCTGATGCGCTCAGATGCGATGCGGATAAGGCAGTTTTTGTAAATACTAAGTTTTCAAGTGTTCAGGATACTCTTTATATGCATTCCGGGCTGCAGTATTATTACAAGTGCCGTATAGAGGGGCTGGTAGATTATATATATTCAGGCGAGGCCGCGAGATGTTTTTTCAATGACTGTGAGCTTATGTTTGTATATGAAGCCACCAAGACCTCGGGATATGTTTGTGCACCTAAAACCGCTTCGAATGCGGCGTACGGACTGACCTTCTATAACTGTGTGGTGACTGCTGAGGAGGGCTGCAACGGCACGGGATATCTGCTTGCAAGACCCTGGGGAGCAGATGCCTATATCACATGGATTGACTGCTACATGGGCAAGGCTGTATATAAGACTCTGCCTTACAGCGATATGAGCGGAAATTCTTATGCGGACGCAAGGTTTTATGAGTATGGAACCTATGGCCCCGGCTTTGAAATAAATGCGGACAGAAGGCAGATTTCACCTTCAAAGGCAGAAGCTATGATAAGCAGCGACTATCTTGGATGGACTCCGGACAGTGTGACTGCCGGAATTTCAGCAGGATATTATGTGGGAAGCGTTACAACCTCGACCGCTGACGGATTCGTAGTGAACACACCGACTGATGACAGGTATTTATGGAGCGATGGTGATGATACGGGACTTGGAGCATATGAGCTTGAGGGCTATGCTGAAGCGTATGGAGTGAGCGGCGGAGGTCTTCTTAAGGAGGAAAGTGAGAACTATTATAAAGTATCAAGTGCCTCGGAATTCCTTGACGCGCTGCTTGCGGTAAAGGAGAGCGGCAAGAGCTCTGTTATTGAGCTTGCTGAGGATATAAACCTGGGTTGTAATGAGATTGAGAATTTCGACTCGTACAGTGGTATTATTTCCGCATATAAGGCGCAGGCGCTCACTCATCCTGCACTTATAGAGAGCGGGGTTTCGGTATTGGCATTCAGCAACATTTATAACCTGACAATTTTTTCACTGAATGGTTCTTCTATTAAGCATGCAAACATCACTATGAAGAATTCAGAGAATATAATCATCAGAAACATTAAGTTTGATGAACTCTGGGAGTGGGATGAGGATACAGAGGGAGATTATGACAGAAATGATTGGGATTATGTAACAATCGACCAGGGCTGTAACGGAATCTGGATTGACCATTGTACCTTCTATAAGGCATATGACGGCGTGGTTGATATCAAGAATCCAAATCCCGAGGAGAATGTTACTGTCTCATGGTGTGAATTCCTTCCGGGAAGCGAGGACGATGTTTTCTTCAATGAAATGATGGATTTAATGGCTTCAGACCCTGACAGCTATCCTTACTACAAGAGCCTCCTTAACAGCGGAATGACTCAGGAGCAAATCTGGTGGTATGCGTACGGTCAGAAAAAGACACATCTGCTCGGACAGTCAGATGATTCTACAAATGCAGTCGGGATTATGGTGACGCTGGCAAACAATTATTATAAAAATTCAATGGACAGAATGCCGAGGCTGCGCTATGGCACGGCGCATGTATACAACTGTGTAATGGATGCCCAGGAGCTTCTTGACGCAAAGGATTCGATTACCAATTCAGATGCGGCTAAGCACATTGTAAGCAATGGTGCATCCTCTACCTGTGGAGCCTATATACTTCTTGAAAACTGTTATATAAACGGTATTCAGAATGCGCTTAACTCAGGAAATGGTTCGAGCCCAGCGGGATATATAAACGCTATTAACAGTGCTTACTATATGTATGGAGTTGCAATGGAGCTTGAGCCCAAGAGTAATTCCACAACGGATACTCAGGTTCTTGTAACTGATGCGGACGAATTTATAAGTGAGCTTCCATACAGCGACTATATTTTGTATGATGCGGAATACCTTGACCAGATAGTTGTTCCGTATGCGGGTGCAGGTAAGCTTGAACTCACAGTGCTTCAGTGGGAAAAGACCTCGTACAATACTGATTATACTGAGCCGGAGGTTGAGACTAAGGACACAATTTATAAGCCGTCCGTAAGCGATACAATACCCGACGAAATAATGACGGATGAGATTAAGAACGCAACAGGCTGCGAGACGGTAGACGAGCTGGTTGTTTATCTTAAGAATGCTGTGGCGGACGGTTCGCTTGCACAGCAGATACTTTCGGGTGTAGACATTTCCGACACATTGGTTATAGATGTAACAATCATGATAAGCACTGACGGCGGCATTACATGGGTTGCTGCGACAGAGGATAATTTCCCTGAGGAGGGAATAGATATTATACTTGACTATCCGGAAAATACGGACAAGGAAAATTTTGATTTTGTAATCGGACATCTTATTGTTTTGAGCTGCAATGGTATGAAGCCCGGGAGCATGGAATACTATACTCCTGAAAAAACAGAGGCGGGTCTTAAAATTCACATTATGAGCGCGTCACCCTTTGTAATAGGCTGGAAGAGCATAGCAGCTTCTGACGACAACAGTGATGACAGCGGCAGCAGTGCGGATAATGGCAGTGCGGACGATGGCAGCACGGATAATGACAGTATAGACAGCGGCAGTACGGAGGAGGACGATGGCTTCAGTGCTATAGATATCTCCGACAGCAGGATTATAAGTCCCAAGACCTATGATAACAGTAAGACACCGGTGTTACCGGTACCCGATTTTTCACAGCTGGCTGAAAATGCTGAGGCGATTGTGGGAAATGGTGTTGCCGGGGCCGCTGCAATAACCTCCGCAGAGGGATTGCCTTATAAGGCGCTGATTGCGGGAGTGACTGCAATTACAGCGCTTATTCTCCTGGCTTATACCGCCCTGCGAAAAAAAGAGCAGGATTAAAGAAAGCGATATTCGATGAGAAGAATACAGGCATTGGCATTGGTCATTCTTTTAATTTCGGTTTATGTGTTTGTGACAAATATTTCATATACGGACTCCGACGCTGATTCATCGGCGCCGGAGAGGTATATTGAAATGGAAGCCATAGAGACAGATATATCAGCTGATGAACTGTCGGAGCTTTGCGGAGAGATTAAGGAAAGCAATATATATGAGCCTTTTACAAGGGTTATTGATTTTGATGCCTATAGAGAAATAAATGCGGATGTGTACGCATATATTTATATACCGAATACTGAAATTGATTACCCGATATTGCAGCATGAAAGTGACAACAGCTATTATCTTAATTATAATATAGATAATACGAAGGGCTATCCAGGTTGTATATACACGGAAAAAGAGAATTCTAAGGATTTTACGGATTCCAACACCATAATATACGGACACAATATGAAGGACGGCTCAATGTTTCATGATATACATTTATTTGATAACAGTGATTTTTTTGAAAATAATAAATATATTTATATTTATACGCCTGAAAAGGTGCTTCAATATGAAATATTTGCCGTATACACTGCTACTGACGACCATCTCTTATATCTTTGTGATTTTAATGACAGGGATGAATTCGGGGAATATCTCAATCAGGTTAAAGAGAAAACAGCTTCAAACATGTATCCGGCATCGGCACTTGTAAGGCAGCAGACAGAGCTGTCCGCAGATGACCATATTATATCTCTGCAGACCTGCACATCGTCCGAAGAACGCAGGACTG
>JAJQGF010000111.1 GCA_021200695.1 Lachnospiraceae bacterium | reverse complement strand
CCGTCAACACAGATTACCTGTCCGGTAATATAGTCAGATACACTGTCAGCAAGAAACGCAACTGTACCTGCAATATCCTCAGGAGAACCGATATGCCCCATGGGAATCATGCTCTTAAGCGCCTCCTTAGCGCTGTCCGACATATTATCCGTCATGTCCGTCGCCACAAAGCCCGGCGCCACGGCATTAACGCAGATTCCACGGCTCGCCAATTCTCTGGCAACGCTCTTGGTAAGCCCTATCAGCCCCGCCTTTGACGCGGAATAATTTGCCTGACCGGCATTTCCCATCACCCCGCTCACCGAGGAAATATTGATAATTTTGCCGCTTTTCTGCTTTAAGAATGCTCTTGAGAAATGATGTATCATATTAAATGCACCCTTGAGATTTGTATTAAGCACAGCATCATAGTCCTGCTCTGACATCCTCATCACAAGTCCATCTCTTGTAATACCTGCATTATTTACCAGAATATCAAGTTTTCCGTACTTTTCCAAAATCGTTCTGGCAAGCTCTCCGCATGCCGTGAAATCCGACACGTCACAGCACAATGCCTCGGCTTCGCCGCCGGCAGCCCTGATAAGCTCGACCGTCTCCTCAGCCTTCTCCTTAGAGCCTCCATAATTTACAATTACGGTAGCTCCCTCGCCCGCAAGCTTTATTGCAATAGCTCTGCCTATACCTCTGGCAGCGCCTGTCACCAATGCAACCTTTCCTGTCAGCATTACAGCTCCTCCATAACTTTTTTCAAATCCTCTGTTGTCTCTATATTAAATGTCCTTACACTTTTGTCTATTTTGCGCATAAAGCCTGACAGCGTTTTACCCGGTCCGATTTCAATAAAGGTATCGACACCGTCCTTAATCATAAGCTCAACGCTCTGCTGCCACCTTACCGGGCTTGACACCTGCATTGCAAGAAGCTCCTTAACACGTGATGCCTCTGTAACATAATCCGCATCGACATTGCATACATACGGAATAAGCGGCTTCTTTACATTTACGCACCTAAGCTCCTCAGCAAGCTGCGCGCCTGCATTTTTAAGCAGCTCTGAGTGGAAGGGTCCGCTTACATTCAGGGGAACACATCTCCTTGCTCCTGCCTCCTTAAGCTTTTCCGCCGCTCTGTCCACAGCCTCCTTCTCACCGGTTATAACAATCTGGCCGGGACAGTTGTAATTGGCAACAGATACAATACCCTCTGTCTCCGCGCAAATCTGCTCTATTGCGGCAGAATCCATCCCCAGAACAGCTGTCATGGCGCCTCCTGACGGATATGCCTCCTGCATAAATATGCCCCTTTTTCTGATAATCTTAAACAAATCCACAGGTGCCATAACCTCTGCCGCAGCAAGAGCTCCATACTCTCCCAGACTCAACCCCGCACATACGTCAGCCTTAAGTCCCTGGGACAGTGCAGCCCTGAGGATTGCAACTTCAGTGGCGAGCATTGCTATTTGTGTATATTCCGTGATGTTAAGTCTGTCATTCTCATTAAAGCATAACTCCTTTACATCAAGTCCCGCAGCCGTTCCGGCAAGGTCATATATCCATCTTGCCTCTTCAAAGCTATTATAAAAGTCCTTTCCCATGCCGGGATACTGCGCACCCTGCCCGGGAAATATAAACGCTGTCCTGCTCATGATTACCTCCCTAATAATTCTTTGGCTCCATTCATAATCTCAACAATAATTTCCTGACATGATGCCTCCGCTTTAACCAGACCGGCTATCTGACCTGCCATAAGAGTTCCGTTAGTTACATCTCCCTCTATGACTGCCTTTCTGAGCGAACCGAGGGTAAGCTTTTCAAGCTCCATGAAATCAGCGCCCTCTTTTTCAAGCTTTATGTATTCCTTAGTCATTTTATTTTTCAGGCAGCGAACAGGATGACCTGTAGTAGTGCCTGTCACGGTTGAATCAATATCCTTTGCCTTTATTACCTTGTCCTTATAATTTGCATGCACTATGGATTCCTTTGAGGCTACAAATCTTGTTCCCATCTGTACAGCCTCACCTCCAAGCATAATTGCCGCCGCAAAGCCTCTTGCATCTGCAATTCCGCCTGCCGCAATAACAGGTATTTCAACAGCGTCAGCAACCTGAGGCACTAATGCAAAGGTTGTTGTAGAGCCGATATGTCCGCCGCTCTCCATACCCTCAGCGACTACTGCGTCAGCTCCGGCTCTCTCCATCATTTTTGCCATTGCGACGCTCGCCACAACAGGTATTACCTTTACCCCTGCATTTTTCCACATTTCCATATACTTTGAAGGATTTCCGGCTCCGGTTGTAACAACCTTAACACCCTCCTCAACAACTATACGTGCCACATCATCCGCATTAGGATTCAGAAGCATGATATTAACTCCGAAGGGCTTATCCGTAAGCTCCTTACATTTTTTGATTTCATCACGTACAACCTCTGCGGGAGCCGAAGCCGCGCCAATAATCCCGAGGCCGCCGGCATTCGATACTGCGGCGGCAAGCCTGTGCTCAGCCACCCATGCCATACCTCCCTGAATTATCGGATATTGGATTTCTAACAATTCTGTTACTCTGGTTTTCATTCTATTCCTCCATGCCGTGTCCACAGCATAAATAATCATCAGCTTTTATATTCAGGCCTCAACACCCTTAGACTTTAAATAATCAATTACAGAGCCAACAGTTGTGATATTCTCAAGCTCCTCTGAAGGAATCTCAACTCCAAAGGACTCCTCTATTGCCATTGCAAGCTCGAAAAGGTCAAGAGAATCTGCCTCCATATCATCCTTAAAGCTGCTGTTCTCAGTAATTTCCATTCCATCAACATTTAACTGCTCCTCAATGATTTCGATTAACTTTTCCAACATAATTATTTTCTTCCTTTCAATAAAATTAAATAAATTGCGGGCTTTTGCCCATTAACTGTTTCGACAATTATTTTGAAATTCAAATATTTTGACTTTCAAAATAAATTGCTAAAAAAAGGTTAATACATATTGTTTTAATTGTCAAGCTGTTTTTACTCAAATTTAGTTTAAATTTTCTGCTTAGTGTACTTTTTCATATACAAAAAGGCCGCACTGTTACGCGCGGCCATAAATCACTTCCATTATAGCTTAGTTGCCGGCCATCTGTGCCGCAACCTCTGCTGCGAAATCCTCGTTCTTCTTCTCAAGTCCCTCGCCGGTCTCAAAACGGACAAATCTCTTAATCGTAATAACAGTCTCATTCTCCTTGCCAACCTGCTCAAGATATTTTGCAACTGCCTGCTTGCCGTCCTCAGCCTTTACATAAACCTGCTCAAGAAGACAAACCTCCTTAAGCTCCTTATTTAAACGTCCCTCAATAGCACCGGCTATAACCTTTTCAGGCTTTCCTGCCATCTTAGGATCCTGCTCAATCTGAGCCTTGATAATCTCTCTCTCATGTGCCTTGAATTCGTCTGAAATATCCGAGGTTGCCACATACTGAGGATTAAGCGCTGCCACCTGCATTGCAATATTGTTAAGAGCCTCCTTAACTGAAGCATTAACAACTGCGGTGTCAGCCTCAACGATAACGCCGATTCTTCCTCCCCCATGTACATAAGATACAACACAGCCGTTTGCCGCGGTAAGCTTTGCAAATCTTCTGATTGTAAGCTTCTCACCTATTACTGCAATCTTATCTACAAGCGCCTCCTTAACAGTCTTGGAAGAATCCAGCTTCCATGTCTCTGCAAGAAATGCATCAATATCTGCTGCTTCAGTCTCAACAGCCTGTTCTGCGACAGCCTGAACAAACTGCTGGAAGGTCTCGTTCTTTGCGACGAAATCGGTCTCTGAATTAACCTCTACAACTGCTGCGGTGTCATCTCCCTTTGCCGCAATACGGCAGATGCCCTCTGCTGCAATTCTTCCCTCTTTTTTAACTGCCTTAGCCTGTCCGTTCTTTCTAAGAACCTCTATAGCCGCGTCCATATCACCATTGGTCTCATTAAGAGCCTTTTTACAATCCATCATTCCTGCGCCGGTCTTTTCACGCAGGTCCTTTACCATAGCTGCGGTAATGTCTGCCATTGTAATACCAACCTTTCCATATAAAATATTATCTCTAATTACTCTTCCTCTTCAGCTGCTACTTCCTCGATATCTGCCGCTTCCTCAACAGCAGTATCCTCTTCCGTATATACAGCCTCACCCTGATTTGCCTCGATAACCGCATCTGCCATTTTGGAAACAATAAGCTTTACGGCTCTTATAGCGTCGTCATTTCCGGGAATAATATAATCAAGCTCCTCCGGGTCACAGTTTGTATCACCGATACCGATAAGTGTAATTCCGAGTGCATGTGCCTCCTGCACACAGATTCTCTCCTTCTTGGGGTCTACAACAAAGATAGCATCGGGAATTCTGGTCATATTCTTGATACCGCCAATATTCCTCTCAAGCTTATCCCACTCCTTTCTGAGTCCGATAACCTCCTTCTTAGGAAGTACATCAAAGGTTCCGTCCTCAGACATCTGCTCAATCTTATGAAGTCTGTCTATACGTGACTGAATGGTTCTGAAATTGGTAAGCATACCTCCGAGCCATCTCTCGTTTACATAATACATGCCGCAGCGCTCTGCCTCAGTCTTAACTGCATCCTGAGCCTGCTTCTTTGTTCCTACAAAAAGAATGGTGCCGCCCTGTGCCGCTATCTCAGAGACTGCCTTATATGCCTCGTCCACCTTTACGACAGATTTCTGCAGGTCGATAATGTGAATACCATTTCTCTCTGTGAAGATATAGGGAGCCATCTTAGGGTTCCATCTTCTTGTCTGATGTCCAAAATGAACACCTGCCTCAAGTAACTGTTTCATTGAAATAACGCTCATGTTTTACCTCCATTTGGTTAAATTCCTCCGCAATTTCCTTTAAGGCCGTTAAGGCCTGCAGCTCTCCGCGTTAAAGATTAGCTGCCGCTTTGAAAACTATCATGGCTGTCCATGACACCATTTTCAAATAGAAATGCGTGTTTTTTGTCACAACATTTAAATTATAGCATAATAAAACCCCTCTTGCAAGGGGTTTTTGTTCTTTTTAAATCATTTGAAGTTAAAAATTGTTTCAGCGTCCTCCGGTAATGATGCCTGCAATCTCCTCCTCGCCTGCACCCACGGGAATTTCAAAGCTTCCCGCCCTTATCGACTTACTATATCCATTGTCACACAAAAATTTGTTAAAGGCCGAAGCATCCTGAATCAATCCTGCTTCGGCAAGCTCCCTGCTTACTGTCTCCGAACCGGTTCCGCTTTTTACGATAAATATTACGGCCTCGTCGTCAGCAGTACGGACAGTCTCTGTCTCCTGCCCTGACTCTTCTGTCTCCTGCGCGCTATCCCTGGCTTCAGCCCCTGACTCCTCAAGCCCCTCAGTTTCCTTCTCAGTCTCCTCAGCGTCTGCCGTCTCCTCCGTCTTTTCAGCGTCTGCCATTTCCTCCGTCTCAATGACCTGAGACGTCTGTTCATTTTCCGCTTCCGTCATCAAGTCGGATAAAACAACACGCTGCGCTTCACCGGTCTGAGTCTCTTCAGACTGCAAATCCGAAGCTTCATTTAACGTATCACTCCGCATTGAGGCTATACCCATAATAAACGCCGTGACAATAATTCCGATTCCAAGTCCACGCATGTAATATCTTAATTTCATAATTATGTCATTTCCTTAATCAGTTATGCAGCTTTGCCGCAAAAATAAAACTACATATTATTAAACAAGCCTATAACAAGCTTTACCTCGCCTACTCCCATGCCAAGCTGCTTTGCAATGGCAACATTTGATTTTCCCTGCGAATGAAGCCTGAGAATTTCATCATTCCTGTTCAATTTCCCGGAAGCATCAGCTTCTGCATTTTTATCCGAAGCCGCCTTGTCCGGTACCGGCTTTTCATGGGCATCCACATAGCCGCCCTCTTTTATAAGCTCTGCCGCCTCCTGCGGCTCCGTCTTGTCGGTGGTAAGGTCCTTTAAGCTGTTTACAGCGGCCTCTGCTTCTCTTGTGGTTTCCTCCGCCTCCTTAACTGTCTGATTGACCTTAGAAACCGTATTCTTAAGATTTGTATGCTTATCATTAAGCATATCATATAGAAACATTACTTCCTCATGGTTCTTGTGTATCTCCTGAAGCACCGTGTCTGAGTAATCACTCACCGCCATGATTTTCTCATTTGAAAGCCTCTCGAGAGAGCGCTCGGTTTTCTCCATAGCATATTCTACAGCTTCATCAACCGTATCATCCACATGGTTTTTCACACCCTGCATTTCTTCAGAAACCAGCCTTTTAATCTCCTCTCTGGCAAGCTGCCTCGCATCCTCTGAGACCTCCTCCTTAGACACCGGTATAATAAAGCTCAATATAAAAATAATGCCTCCGCATATCAAGAGGAATATTTCAACCATCATCAAAAATACCTTCTTTTATATTAATCTCACTAATGTAACGGACATGTCATATCTTGACGTCAAAGCCTTCTCTTCCGTTGACAACAACCTGCTCAACCCTGGTTTGCTTTTTGCGCTTACGTCCGCCATCACCGCTGTACCTGTTTTTGCCCTCCTCCTTTGCATCAGGCTTCTGCTCATACCAATCAGCATTATCGCTGCTGTGTACCTCCTTTGTCATCCGGTCTGTCTGCTTCTCTACCTGCTGACCTATATTTACCTGATCCGCCACCGGCTTATTGTCCTCATTCTGTTTTATGATAGTGTAATCCTGAGAACGCGTCACAGCGCCTATTTCCATACCGCCAAAAGCCATATTCCTTCACCTCGTCTACAGTGGAAGCATCTTGACATCTCCGCTTACCTTTTCAAATCTGCAAAATTTATAGCTGTTTTGAACCGTCATCGACACATCATTAATTGTAATTGTCGTGCCGGGGTACACCTCGCCGCTTACAACCACAACAGCCTTTTTCTTAGGGTCAAAAAACTGCTGTAAATCCTTAATCTCATTGTTTTTATCTTCAAGCTCTTTTTTGTCAGCCTCAAGCTTGACTGCAACATTCTTAACATATTTTAGCTGCTCATCAGTAAATTTTACGCCCTTGGCCTTCTTGGCTGCAAAATTTGCTATAATAGGCTGAGCGCTCTTAATATCTGTTACTATATCGGAGATTTCCTTCTGTAGCAGCACAAAGCGCTCCTTAAGCTTGGGATTCACCCCCACCTCTATCAGAGTTGCCGCTCCCATGACAGCTCCAATGGTCTTAGCCTCTATCCTGTCTGAGGCCTGTACACGTCCTACGGTTATAAAGCCTCTCCTGCCCGATACAATGACCTCGGTTCCGGCAGTTATATTACTGTGGAGACTTGACTCGGTGGAAACATAACCCTCGGCCTCCGCCGTTGCATTTTCGAGGAATTTGGCGACAATATTGCCCCCGGCTTTAAGTGTTCCCTTTGACATGCCGTTCATTCCTCTTGCAATTATAATATTTCCGCCAGCCTCAATATGCGCGCCTTCAACCACGCCGTTTATTACGACATCTCCGCCGGCCTTCACCACATAATTAGTGGCAACATTTCCATTAACCTGAACGCTGCCCGTAAAATCAATATTTCCCGTAGACGTATCTACATTTTCAACCGTGTAGACATCTGACACAAACACATCATTGTCGGTCAGCATCACATGTCCGTCAACCATTGATGAGATTGTAAGCCTGTCTTCGGAAAGGCTTATATTCTTACCATATTTAAATACAGCTTTTTTGACATCTCTCGGTTTAATACGGTTGCCGGCAATATTTATTCCAAAATCCCCGGCATCCTCGGGAATTATCCGCGCAAGCACATCGCCCTTTTTGCAGCGGTTAATTACATTAAGGTTAAAATAATCAACACTGCCGTCCTCCTTCATCTCAGGCTTGGCATGCACATCAGTATTAAAGTAATATTCAATTTTTGCATCTGTTCCATGGCGCGGCTCTCTGCCCTTTGCCGCAATAATATCAGTACAATAGATTCCCTCAGACTGAAAATGCTCCTGAAGCGTCTGCACCTGAATTCCGGACTTGACATTTCTATAATGCATATCCTTAAAAAATTCATCAAAGGACATACGCTTCCCCGTGTCCGACGCGGGATAAAAACGTACCGTTGCGCTCATCAAATCATCGGCAATGCTGAGAGAATATGTTTCCGCGCACACAGGACATTCCTTATTTCCAAGAAAAAGCACGGTATCCTGTCCTGAGGCTACAGCCTCCTTCAGCTTTTGCAGATTATATTCAATGCACTCTCCGTCAAGATAATTTATAAGCTCGATAAGACGTATTTCCTCGCCTCCCTCCTGAGGCGGAAAAATATGCACACCAAAGCCTCCCGGTGCATTCACAAGCTTAAAATACCCGTTTTTCATAATCTCCTCCATGTATTCTAATTATCCGAAAGAATCCCCATGTATTTTCCCATCTTTGCCTTCATTTTCTGAAGCGCCCTTGTATGAAGCTGTGAAATTCTCGACTCTGAAACCTCCAATATACTGCTGATTTCCTTAAGCGTGAGCTCTTCATAATAATAAAGGGTAATTACCTTCTGTTCCTTTTCGGTGAGCATCTCGAGCGCCTCTCCAAGCACCTTCGCAAGCTCAGCCTTCTCAATGTTCTCCTCGGGGCTGTCAAAGCGCGCGGTTGTATGATTGCCGGTGCTGTCCTGAGTAATATCGCTCCCCTGCTCCATATACTCATTAAGAGACACCAGACCCGTAATTTTCATCTGAGACTGCCAATCGACATACTCATCATTTGTAATTCCAAGCTTTCCTGCAATTTCCTCATCAGTAGCGCCGTGTCCGGTAGCCTGCTCAATTTCCTTTGCCGCCGTTTCAATCTGCTTCTGCTTCTGACGAATTGTTCTCGGAATCCAATCCATCTTTCTAATCTGGTCAAATATAGAGCCTCTGATACGAAGACTCGCATAT
>JAJQGF010000004.1 GCA_021200695.1 Lachnospiraceae bacterium | reverse complement strand
ATGTAGCATAAAAACTGCCCGGCATAAACCGGGCAGGAAAACTTTTTGTTTTTTTATTGTCTACTTGACGGGAAGCACACCAAAATCGGGGGTTGCGGTTTCTTTTTATCTAAAATGGAATAGCGGACGTTGGAATTGAAAATGCAGAGAGTTGATTTTAAGCTGTGATTCTATTTTGATTCTAAAAATTATAAGAATCTAAAATCTAAAATCAATAAAAAAAGTTAAATACAGTATTGCATTTTGAAACTAGCCAGGGTATAACAAATCTACGAAAAAAATTCAGTAATATTTAAAATTTGGCAGGGGCAAGGTTTACGAAAATGAGAAGAAACTGTTTGCAGACTATGAGTTAAAAATAGCAAAAACCTCTGTAAGATTTCGAAGAGAAGATATATAAGCTGTATCAGATTAATGCTTTATTTAAGGGCAAAAACACCTTTTTGCGTCAGATAATAAATTCACGCAAAAGGGTGTTTTTAAATTTGGGCAGTAAGAAACATAATTTTATAGATACTCTCTAATATCAACCGCCAGCTTTTCCTCGAGATTTATCAGACGTTTAGTAATATCCTTGGTTTTTTCATCGGCGGCCTTATACTTATTAAGGTATTTGTTTAATGACTTTACTCCCATGTTGCAGCCGTCTGTCATTAAGTCGGCTATAGTTTCATCTGATTCATTCATTACAAGCTTGACATTGGTCTTTATCCAGGACATGCTTTTTGCCATAGGATTAGGGTCTTTTCCGTCATCGTGATAATCATTCAGAAGGAGCTGTATATCGGATTTCAGCTTATCATGCTCATCTTTGCATTTAATTAGCCGCTCCTTAAAGTTTTGGTCATTCACATAGCTTAGAACCTCATCAATAGAATCCACGCCCATTTTAATTCCGGCATCGCACTCGCGTAAAAGTCTTATGGTATCCGGCTCAATCATAGTTTAGTTCACTCCTTTTTGATAAAAGTATTTTTGTTAAAAACAGTATCTCCTTTTTAAGCTTGAATATTCATGCGGCTTTTTTGCAATGTGGCTTGACACGTGTATAAGACTGTGGTAGTCTATATACAGACTACTGTAGTCTTACAAGGAGGCAGATATGAGCGAAGATAACATAAAGCTTTTTGATTCGGAGCTTAAGGTAATGGATATTTTGTGGAGAGAGGGTGATGTGACGGCAAAGTTCATAGCTAATGCATTGACAAAGGAGTTGGGCTGGAATAAAAACACCACATATACACTTATCAGGAGATGTATTAATAAGCATGCTATTGAGCGCTCAGAGCCTGGTTTTATGTGTCATGCGCTTATTCCAAAGGAAAAGGTGCAGGAGGCGCAGACTGACGAGCTGATTAATAAGATTTATGATGGCTCTGTGGATAAGCTGTTTTCCGCGCTTTTGAGCAGAAAACGACTGTCGGATACACAGCTTGAAAAGCTGAGAAAAATTATTGAGGAGGCGGATGAATAAAATGACATTAGTGCAAATGAGCTTTGCGGGAGGAATAATGATTTTGGTAATCATCTTAGTGAGGCTTGCGGCAGTTAACAGATTGCCAAAGAAATTATTTAATGGCTTATGGAAAATTGCGCTTTTACGTCTGCTTGTACCATTTTCAATACCCTCCGTATTCAGTGTGTATTCTCTGATAGCTCAAAATAGAGAGGTATATAATGTTATTATGGATAATTCTGCGACAGGTCTTATTCCAAGTGCAGATGAAGCATTGGCGGCTCAGGGCGGCATGGCTGATGCTGCGCAGAAGGGAGGGGAATTGTCAGCATGGCTTATCATATGGTGTATTGGCTTTATAATTTGCGGCAGCTTTTTCGTTATTACATACCTGCGTTGTCAGACAGAATTTAAAATGTCATTTCCGGTTAAAAATGAGTTTGTGACGGAATGGCATGGAAAGTATTGTTCAAAACGGAATATCGAAATCAGACAGTCCGGAAGGATTGTGTCTCCGATTACCTATGGAATTTTACATCCCGTTATACTTATGCCTAAAAATACGGATTGGACGGACGAGCGACGGCTCAGGCTTGTGCTTATGCATGAGTATGTGCATATTTGCAATTATGACGCAGTATATAAAATACTTTTGACATTGGCATTGTGTGTTCATTGGTTTAATCCTGCTGTATGGGTTATGTATATCCTGAGCAATAAGGATATTGAGCTTGGCTGTGATGAGAGTGTGCTGCGCAGCCTGGGAGAAGGCTATAAGGCGGTATATGCGAAAATGCTTGTCAGCATGGAAGAAAATAAAAATTGTAGTATGCTGCTTTATAATAATTTCAGTAAAAATGCAATCGAGGAAAGAGTAAAGGCTGTTATGGGGATAAAGAAGGTGACAGCCTTTGCCACGGCCTTGTGTGTCGTGATATTTGCAGGAGTTATAGTATTGTTTGCTACCTCAATGAAGGGTCAGAGGTCGGAAACCTTCGATGTCCCGGAGATAGTTTTGGACTATGCAAAGGAATATGCGTCGGAGCAGTATGATTATATTATTTCCCATACTTATGAGGATGAGTGGGTTTACACTGACTATACAGACTGGCGTATTGAAAATATTGAGTACAGTTATACCTATGATAATTTATGCGGAATGCAGCTGGAGGTGTATAACATGAATTACGAATTTCTTGCTGCGTCTCCCGATGAGGTAACTATATCAGGCGGCATGTATATATCGGAGGAGGGATGGGTTATGCAAGCTCCTAATACCTGTTATCTGATTTTTGAGAGAGAGGGAGACAGCCTGAAATATATTACAGTTCTGTGTGAAAATGATTGTTTTCCCGGAGATGCAGTTTTTACTGAAGATTTAGAAAATAAATTAAAAAATTCCGATATGGATAAAACCTGATATTTTGACCAATAATAAGCGTGAATTGGCATGAAAAATGCGCGGTGCTTCGGAATGGAGGATTTTATGGAATCAGTATGGCAGAAAATAGCTTTGCCGAAATTCCCGCAGCTTGAAAAAGACATTCACACAAATGTGCTTATTATAGGCGGAGGAATAGCGGGAATACTTACCGCATATATGCTTCATCAAAATGGTGTAAAATATGCGCTTGTTGAAAAAGGCGAAATTTGTTCGGGAGTTACTCAGAACACAACAGCGAAAATTACATTTCAGCATGGTTTGATTTATGGCAGAATATTAAAGAGCTCAGGCATGGAAAAGGCTCAGAAATATCTTAAGGCAAATATGGCGGCATTTGATAAATATGCCCGAATGTGTCGGAATATAGATTGTGATTATGAAATTAAGGATAATTATGTCTATTCGGTTAATAACAGGAAAATATTGGAGGAGGAGACAGATGCGCTCAGGAAAATCGGTTATCACGCAGAACTTTGCGATAACATTTCAATACCGGTAAAAACCTCAGGCGCTGTAAGGTTTGAGTCTCAGGCACAGTTTAATCCGCTTAAGTTTATTGCGTCTGTTGCCTCTAATCTGAATATTTACGAGAATACATTTGTACGTGAAATGACAGGAAGCACTGCTGTTACTGACAGGGGAAAAATTTATGCCGAAAGGGTAATTGTCACAACACATTTTCCGTTTATTAACAAGCATGGAGGTTACTTTTTAAAATTATACCAGCACCGTTCATATGTGCTGGCTTTGGAGAATATTGCAAATGTGAAAGGCATGTATGTGGATGAAAATCACACAGGACTTTCCTTCAGAAGCTACGGAAAGCTTCTGCTGCTTGGCGGAGGAGGACACCGAACGGGCAAGGAGGGAGGTGGCTGGGATGAGCTGCGCTCATTTGCGGACAGGTATTATCCTCATGCCAGAGAGAAATATTTCTGGGCTGCCCAGGACTGTATGAGCCTTGACGGAATTCCTTATATAGGGCAATATTCAAAGGGATCTTCAAAGCTTTATGTTGCAAGCGGCTTTAATAAGTGGGGAATGACAGGTGCAATGACGGCGGCGCTTGTCTTAAGTAATATGATTCTTGGTGGCTCAAATGAATACGCCGATGTGTTCGACCCGTCAAGAAGTATTTTAAAGCCACAGCTTATTGTAAATGGATTTGAATCGGCAAAGAACCTGCTGACAATATCAGAAAAGCGTTGTCCACATCTTGGATGTGCTCTAAAATGGAATGCCGCTGAGCATTCGTGGGACTGTCCATGCCACGGCTCAAGGTTTTCCGAGAGCGGTGAGGTATTGGATAATCCCGCTAACGGAAACCTGAGTCATGCGAAGACCGGGCAATGATTACAGCGTCAATTCAGACAGGTGTGATATAACACAGGATTTTATTTTCTCATATCAGAGCCGTTTATTGTTTTTCGGTCGGAGGGCTGCTGCATTATGTTGTTATTTCCGTGCTGTGCAGCTTCAGGCTGCATTGTGCCGGCATCCGGCATTTCCTGAGGAGAGGCAGGCGGTTCGTTTAATTTTGTCCCGGACGGCATACCGGTCCAATCAATTATTTCAGGCGCTGAAGGTGTGATAACCATGTCGCCATCGTTGTGAGTCCCGGATTCCACCTCAACATCATCTATGGATATTGTATCTCCATAAACCGTGGTGTATGCCATGTCCGTAGAGGTGCATGCCGGCAGCTTCTCTGACAGCTCGCTTCTGGTGTGGTCTGCCGAAATGGCGCTGTCCGTTAAATTAAAATATGTGTAGACATTGGAGCCGTAAGCTTCACTGATAGAATCATCCCATGTCAGGTCTACATTGTAGAAATCACCGCTTATCTCTATTATACTCCATGCATGTTCGCCGCCATCCGCCGTCCCGGTGCAGTAATAAGCCTTATATCCGAGCTCCTGCATTACATATTGAAAGGCTCTCGCATATCCGGCACAAACAGTGCTTCCGTTGACAAGTGCACTGTAAGCGCTTTGATTCATCTCTGCATTTGAATTATATACAGTCATCGCGTTAATGGCATCGTGAACATACAATTCCTGCTCTATCTCTGTGCTGTAGGATGAAGCGCATGATACTATTGTCTGTACAGCCGAGTCAAATGAATTCTGAGCCTTTTCAAGTGTCGTACCAGACATGTAGTAGTATAACTGCATCGTCTTTACACTGCCGCTTCTGTCATAGGAGTAGGAATAGGCTGTTTCAAGCCAGAAAATTTCAGGATGGTCATTATAAACGGCACAAACCGCATCTGACAGGTCGCCTTCTGATAATTCCTCTGTAAGTGTAAAGGCGCTGCCATTTCCCAATACTGCGTTTGCGTACACCTGATGATATACTGATTTCTGTTCATCACTCAGGAAGCTGTAATAGATATATATTTCCTCGTCAAAGGTATATTCTTCACCGGTATTTACAGGAGCCTCCAGTGTTTTGCTCTCGTAAAGGCTTCCCGTACCATTCATAGCTTCGGGAGTCTTTAATTCATGGGAACTGCCCCGTACAGTGCCGGCATCCCTGACGGCATCTGCCCAATACCGAATTCCCTCCATTGCATAGGCAACATTTGTATTATCTGCAGATACAATGACTGTAGCGCATACTGCAGCTGCTGACAAAAATGCCAGCCATGCCGCCTTTCTGTAACCCTTCCGTTTTGTATGCTTTTTAATTTTAAACACCTCCGTTCTGTAAAGAGCTCATTAAGCCGTATATTATATATAATATTACAGTGAACATAGCATGAATTACGCCAAAATTCAATGATTATAATTTGTCCTTTTTGTGAAAATTAAGTGAATATATTACTGCACAAAAAGGAGTTAAATATTTAAATATTTTGACGATATTAATATTAACCATAAAAATAAAATCGCAAATGGATTTGCGGAATAGGGACAGGGAGGTAGATTTATGGGTATTGGTTCAGGATACATAAGTAATTCAGAGCAGTTATATTCAGCTTACGGACAGACGGACACAGCAGCTTCATCATATAAAACAGACAAGGCTGGAAAATCCTCTGTAAGCAGCACGGGAAGCTACGGCAAAACCATCGGAACTCCGCAGCTTAGCGAGGAGGCTCAGAAGTATTACGAGGAGCTCAAGAAAAAGTATTCCAATATGGATTTTGTACTCGTAGGTTCAGAGCAGAAGGAATTCGCAAAATCTATGGCTGGAAGCTTTGCAAATCCTTATAAAACAGTGGTGCTTATCGATGAGGAAAAAATCGAAAGAATGGCTGTAGACGAGGAATTCCGCGCACAGTATGAGGGCATTATAAGCAACGCCCAATCAGGACTGTCTCAGCTTAAAGCTCAGCTGGAAAGCTCGGGTGCAAAGGTTCAGGGCTACGGAATGCAGGTTAACGATGGAGGCTTAACCTCGTTTTTTGCAGTTCTAAAAAAATCCTCTGCAGACCAGAAGGCACGTATTGAGAAGAAAAATGCTGAAAAGAAGGCTGAGAAAAAGGCGGCTGAGAAGAAGTCCGCCGAAAAAAAGGCTGAGGAGAAACTTGAGGAAAAGCGGGCCGAGGCTGACGGCAGTATGCAGAGCTGGCAGGATTATGGGGATACTGTTATAATAACGGCGGACTCTATAGAAGAGCTTATGAAGAAAATTGAGGAATATAATTTTAATGAAAGAAGCAATCAGGTTCAGACGGAGGAGGAACTTATGGTAGGTCAGAATATTGATTATAATGCCTGATGAAGCTATGGGGAAAAATAATAGTAAAAGATACCGTCGGATAAAACAGACAGCCGGCGGTATTTTTAGAGTGATTTTGCCATTTATATCGCAGGGCGGCAGCCAGATATTTGTAATGTATATTTTAACGGGTCTGGTGCTGAGCATACAGAGGAATAAGAGCATTGCAATGTATGGTACAGACGGCGGCATGGAAAATGCATACGGAGTATACGGCAGAAGCTTTGAAATTGCCAGACTTAAGATAACTGTTGAAAAGGTATAAGGGAGAGCAGTCATGAAAATAATAGCTCATATTAAAACAGACCTTCCGGAAAAATTCGGAATACCCAGACAAAGCGGTCTTGCCGAGGAGCTTGAGGGAACGATAATTTTTGAACCAAAATACAGAAATCCTGATGCCTTCAGAGGTCTGGAGGACTTTAGCCACATATGGATATTATGGCAGTTTGAGGGGACGGACAGGGAGAGGTGGTCGCCTACGGTGCGTCCGCCAAGACTTGGCGGTAACAGGCATGTAGGGGTATTCGCAACACGCTCGCCATTCCGCCCGAATGGTATAGGACTTTCCTCCGTGAGACTTAACAGTGTGGAATATACCGTTGACAAAGGGCAGCTTCTGCATGTATCAGGAATTGATTTAAGGGATAATACTCCGATAATAGATATAAAGCCGTATCTTCGCTATACAGACTGCCATGAGGACGCTGTGGACGGCTTTGCCGGGAATGTGGTAAATTATGCATTGGAGGTGGAGTTCCCGGATGAACTTTTATTGAAGCTTCCGCCGGAGAAAAGGCAGACGGCCAGAAAGCTGCTTTCCCAGGACCCGCGGCCATCGTATCACTCGGATCCGTCAAGAGAAT
The DNA here is from genome assembly GCA_021200695.1 of Lachnospiraceae bacterium. Taxonomy (GTDB): domain Bacteria; phylum Bacillota; class Clostridia; order Lachnospirales; family Lachnospiraceae; genus Acetatifactor. The sequence continues at coordinate 1,459 of JAJQGF010000004.1, read as the reverse complement.
ATGGGCTTTCCTTTGCAGGCTGCGATATACATTTCCGTGTGGAGGATGGTACTGCCAGGGTATTTGATGTGACTGAGATAAAGCCGGGCATATGATGCGCCGGAGCTTGATTATTCATGAAAATGAAAGTATACTGTCTTTAATATGTATAACAAAAAAGGAGGAAAATATCGTGAAAACAGAAAAAAATCAGGTATGGGATTTCAATAAGGAGGTTGAGCTGGAAAAATGCGGTGAAGGTGTTCAGAGAAAGATTATGAGCTACACCGACGAGCTGATGGTTGTTGAAAACCATTTTGAGAAGGGCGGAGTAGGCGCTATGCATCATCATCCGCATACCCAGATTACCTATGTGGTGTCAGGCAAATTTGAATTTACAATCGGAAATGAAAAGAAGGTTGTGCAGGCGGGAGACACAATGCTTAAAAAGGACGGTGTTGAGCATGGCTGTGTATGTCTTGAGGAGGGAATACTTCTTGACATATTTACACCTATGAGAGAAGAGTTTGTATGATGAATGCATGGTACAACTTATATTCCGCATACATTAAAGCATGTGAAATATGAAATGAGGGCGGAAATGAAGACGGAATGGATTTTGAAGGAGGATGTACACGGCAAAGCCGGGAAAAAAGCAACAAAGGACCTCAGAGAAAGCCGTGTGTCAAGGGGAATATTTATGATGACCACGCTGCTTTTTATGGGGTCTATGTTTTTTCTCGGAAGAAGTATTGCGGAGGCCGTTCAGGAGACCAGCCCCGTTATCGGCGCTGTGGAAAACGAGGCATCCCTTGCCGACAGTATGCTGGAGGCAGAAAATTGGGGGCTTGGCTTTGGCGCCGAGGGTACACAGCCTACCGGAAATGCAAGCGCACAGCAGCTTAAGGAATATAATGCGTACTATATAGGAACGACAGATGAAATGAAGCTGTATCTGACATTTGACTGCGGATACGAAAACGGAAACACTGAGGCTATTCTTGATGCTTTGAAAAAGCATGATGTGTCAGCCACGTTTTTCGTGGTAGGACACTATATTGAAACTGCGCCCGAGCTGGTTAAGCGTATGGTAGAGGAGGGTCATACCGTCGGAAACCATACATATCATCATCCTGATATGACATCAATATCAGATGAGGCTTCATTTAAAGAAGAGCTTGACGGGGTTGCTGAGCTTTATAAAGAGCTTATAGGTGAGGATATGCCAATGTATTATCGTCCGCCCCAGGGAAAGTACAGTGTGGAAAATCTGCAGATGGCAAAGGATTTGGGATATTCCACATTTTTCTGGAGTCTTGCATATGTTGATTGGAATGTTGATGCCCAGCCGAGCCATGACGAGGCATTTGACAAGCTTACCGGGAGAGTCCACCCGGGGGCGGTGGTGCTGCTTCATGTGACATCAAAGACAAACGGTGAAATAATGGATGAGCTTCTCACCAGATGGGAGGAGATGGGG
>JAJQGF010000317.1 GCA_021200695.1 Lachnospiraceae bacterium | reverse complement strand
TCATAAAAATCTTCGGGCAATATGTGCATGATATCAGGAAATGGACGGTATCTATCTGTGCCTCGCTGATTTTTACGCCCCTTATTACGCTGAAAATGAATGTGCCATAGAAAAGCAACCTTACCAGCCATGAATTAAGCAGGTTAAACAGTCCCAGAAAAAGCACCACATCATTTATAAGTATAACCTGCGCCGTGACACAGAAGGCAAAGCAAAACGTATGTGATTTGCCCTTCAGAAATCCCCTGAATACTGTCATCGGCCACACATACATTACAAACATATATGCCAAAAATACCTTTATGTATTCAAATATCCAATACAATGTCGTCACTGTTTCACCTCGTCCGTCAAAAATAAGTCTCCAAGCATGACTCTCCCGTCCTTCTCGGAGGCATTTGCAAAATATATCGGCGCGCCGTCAAATTTACGCCTTGCATAAATATACAGCGGAGTCTCGCATACCTCTATAGTACATGAGACAGTATAGCTCCTCCCGCTGTCCCATTCCCGCATATCTGCGGCAAAAAGCCTCGTATCATGCTTTCCGTAATAATTTATCCATTTAAGTCCAAGCTCAGCCTCATCATAAAGCCTTGCAAAGCCCGTATTTTCGATTTCTATGTCAATCCGGCACATTCTGCCGGCATACCCGCCTGCAGTCTGTATGTTTACACCCCTGATTAAAAATCTGTAGCCAAGGCGCGCGCCGATATAGTCGTACAAAGTCCTGCCCCTCCATGCCTTATTACCCTGTATTTTAATCTGCTTCCATCTGTTGATAAGCTTTATGTCGTGCAATCTGTTAAGATAAGTGACATGCATCCTCCCAAGAGTCAAAAGTGTATTTTCCACACTTATGCCATCGGTGTAATGATTCCCAAATACAGCCTCCCCTCCGTTTGGTACCCTTCGGCATATTTTGTCCTCAAAGGAAAGCTCCTCCTCCCTGCTCCATGCACTATTCCATCCTGCCTCAGCCTCCGGTCTGTCTCCAAAGGTTCCGAGATTACTCTCCGAGCCTAAAATCCCATCATCGAAAAGCCCCATTCTATCCTCCGTGCCTCTTTCAAGCCAGCCGGCTCCTCCGTAAAGCTGCCTCCACTGCACCGGCTTTCTGAGTGCAAGAAATGTTCTCTCTCCCTTTTTGTCAATAAGCGTCCCGGCAAGCCTGGCAATGCAGTCTGCCGAAAGAAATTTTGAAGAATGCATCTCTCCCCAGTTTCCAACCAGAAGTCCCTGACAGATAAACACTGTATTCTCAAACTCCCCGATTATCTCTCCAAGCTGCCCGATATGACGCCTTACCTGCTCAAAAAAGACGGGCTCGCGCTCAAGCGCCTTTCCTTCATGGTCATATACCGGCCTGAATATAACGTCATATTTATGCTCTGCAAAAAAGCTCAGTATTCTCCTTATTCTTTCGCACTCCGCTCCGCTCAAATCCCTGTCCCTGCAGCAGGCGATATCTATTATCGTCATTGCAAGGGTATCATTTCTGTCAATACACCATTCAAGCTCATTTATATCCGGCTCGTCCTCGATTTTAAAGGTATGTATCTGATACCAGCCCCTTGCAGGATTTTTAATATAACCGGTATACTCCTTAAGCTCTGCCGCATTAAAATCCCATCCGGCATGCCTGCCCGTCAATCTGTCAATCAGCCTCATCCTCTTTTGCAGCCTCCGCATCCACATGATACAGTTTTATTCTTATCCATATTGCAGCAATGGAAAATACCATTCTGAACATATATATAACAGGCTTAAGCCCTGAATGCATACTCACACCCTCAGTACGGTAATGCATAACCGCGGGCACCTCTTCAACTCTGAAGCCCAGCAGAAGCATCTGCATTATCATATTTGCATCAGGATATTTGTCGTCAAAGTGGTTATAGCCGGCATAAAATGAAAACGCCCTTCTGTCAAGCGCCTGAAGACCTGTCGTCGGGTCTGTTATCTTAATGCCGGAGCCCAGCCTAATCAGAAAACGGAACAATGCATATGCGAGGCTTTTTACCGCAGAGGATTTATATGGGTAGCTGCCCTCCATAAAGCGCGAGCCAAGCACAATATCAGGGCAGACTCCTCCCTCTCCCGGGGTCGTCAGCCTCTCATACAGCCTTTTCACATTGCACACGTCGTGCTGTCCGTCAGCATCCATCTGTATAACATATTTATAGCCATGCTTAACAGCATATTTATACCCTACCCACAGACCGCTTCCATAGCCGAGATTATAAATATTGTTAATCACCTCATGCCCGCGCTCCGCCGCAAGCCTGCCGGTATCGTCCAATGAAGCATCATTCACTATAAGAAGGTCTGCTATCTCCATAATTTCGGGCTGCTCAAGTCCGTCAAGAAGCGCGCCTATGCTTTTACTCTCATTATATGCCGGAATAATTATCAAAAGCTCCTTCTTCATATCCTCGTTTTTCTTATGAATATCTGTTTCCATAACTGTGCCTCCCCCCAGACTTGAACCATACTCATTCCAATAAGCTCAATATCTTATCCGTCTCCGCCTTCCATGAAAGGCTTAAATCCGACGCGGCTTCGCCGAGGCGCCGCGCCAGCTCCCCATCATTAAGTATTTTCTGTATACTGTCTGCGATGGCGGACGCGTCAAGGCTGCACATAATACCGTCTATTCCGTTTTTCACCTGTTCACGGTTTCCGCTGCAGTCAGATACGATTATCGGTCTGCCAAGTATCTGCGCCTCCTGAATTGCTATGCTTTTTCCCTCAAAGCGGCTTGCATGTACATATATATCTGCCTGTGCCATGTACGGATATGGATTGTCGACTGCTCCCAGCAGAAGGAAATCCTCATCAAGAGCAGCTTCCCGTATCCCGGCCTCAAGCCTCCTTCTCTCACTGCCCTCTCCAAGAACATACCATCTCACGTTTATGCCCCTGTCCTTAAGCAGTCTCATTGCATCTATCGAAACCTCAAATGCCTTCTGGCGCTCAAGTCTTCCCACCGACAGGAGCCTGCATCCGTCAAAGTCATCAGAAAAGCCGCCTGCAAGCCTGGATTTTGCAATAATTTTATCCCTGCTTATTATATTGCTGAACACCTCTGTACGCCCGGCGCACTCGGGGTATACATTCTTAAAAATACTGCCTGTCTCTCCGGATACTGTGAATATTCTGTCATACTTAAGATAACAGTCTCTATCCAGCCTTCTCGTATAGCCGGCACTGTTGTAATCAACATGTATAAAAGCAGCCTTTCTGGCTGCGCTTACATGCTCGGCAACATAATATGCCGAGCCTCCCTCAAGATACGCGACTGCAAGCTCATAGCTGTCCTCAAGTCTGTCCGCGCCGTCCGAAATCACCCGCCAAAGCAGCTTGTCGGGAAGTATTCTTCCTGCTTTAAGCATTGAAAGCACATTACCCGCCAGATATGGAATAAGCCTTACCACATTTCCCCGCCTGAATAAGGCCTTTATCACCGTTCTCTTAAGATAACTCCTTCCCCTGGCGCCCAATACCGGACTGTCGTTATATGTCCTATTCACAAGCCTGACACCCTCAGGAAGCTCATGCACCATTTCTCCCTGACCCGTCAGCACAAAAAGGTCAATATCATACATTCTCCCGCCGTTTGCAGGGCTTTTTAACCCGCTAAGCTTTTCGAGCAGCTCTATGAGCGCCGCCTCGGCTCCGGCATGTCCGAGAGTATTTATTACAAAAAGAATTTTTTTCATCTGACGGTTCTTTCCTTGTCCGTATTTTCGCGCTTCATTATATCCCTTATTTCATTTATCTGCGACTGCAGCTTTTCATTTTCCAGATTCAGAAGCGATACCTGCATTGACAGCTCCAGATTACGCCGCATAAGCTCGGATACCCTGCAGCTCATAAAATATGCGCCATATACTACACAGAAGCCAATCAGCACCACAAGGAGCATTCCCATACCGCTTATATAATTGCTCCACTCATCCGGCCGCAGCAAAATCCCTGCAAAAATTATAATTAACGCAATAAATCCCCATGTCAGGCAGAATGGCTCTGTCATCCTTCTTCGTGCCAGCGAAGACATGGAAGCGCAAAAAAGTATCACACCCATCGCAAACATTATTATTCTGAGAATTACCCCCGATTCCATCTGTCTACTCCTTCCTGTCATTCTCTCTAAGATATACCCTGTTGGACGGCTTCCTTCCATGTCCCTTCTTCATAATGCTTCCACTGCAGAATATATGTATGTCAATATTTTTTTCCATATATCTGAGCCTTGAATATGCCGCACACCAGCCTGCTGTCGCGCCGATAACAGGACCTATTCCATACCATATCGGTGTAAGCCTTGTCGCAAGGACAGCGCCGAGCATAGTGCATACGCAGAATATAAAAGAGACTGCAAGCGCGCCGTTAAGGTCATTATAATAATAAAGGAAAATAATTGCCGCATACATTATAAAGAGTATGAAATATCCTGCCGCAAGAGAAGGATATATCTGCATGACCAGCCCTCCGAAGCCAAACTGCGGAAGTATTATTATAAATAAAAAGTAAATTACCGTAGATACAATAAACTGTATGCGCACAAGGCTCATAAGCTCATCCGCAAGCTGTCCGAACATTCTGTCCTTGGCATTTGAGATGTCCATTCCCCTGCCTCCAATGACTGCCTCAGAATAATTCTTATATCTCTCATGAAAATGCATCTCAACCCTGGATATAAAAATTACGCTTGATGATATATTTGTAAACATGGCTATACACGTCGCCATATCATATGTAGTCACGCTTACAAAGCTCTCTGCCACAACCATTCTCAAATCCGTAGTCCAAAACACGAAATTGTGAATGTACATGCCAAGATTATAGAGGAAATTTGTAGCGACAAGCTGCCAGTTCTTTTTAAAGTATAAAAGCACCTCACGGTATCTTGCGCTGTTCCTTCTGAAATAGCTCTTTACCAACGCAAATTCCAGACTCGCTATAAGCATAAGTCCTATATCAAGGGCTATAAGCATGGCATATGTAACACTCATATTTATAACATAAACAAAAAACAGCGAAAGCAGCAGGGACGCTGCCATACCTATAAGGAAGAATATTGAAATCTTCTGATAATCCTTACATATCGACAAATACAGCATTGAGTAGAAAACAAGCACAAGGGAAGTATAGCCGCAGTACCCCGCAAACACAAACGGAAGCTCAACCTCACCGACAATATATTCCCTTATGCAGAACGGAATGCCTGCCGCACAGCTCAGCACCAGGTTCATTATAAGCCCAACATAATAGCATGGAAGTATATCCTCATACCACTCTTCGTAAATGACATCGGACATATATCTCGACAGCACCGCATTAAAGGGCGATGCCGTGAGCAGCGCAAAAATAAATATATATAACACTGTACACGAATACAGCTCTCTCTGCGCATACCCAAGCCCTGAAAAGCCGAGGAACACCTGCATAAGCGTAACACATGCTATGACAAGAAACATTGGCGCTATCGTTATAACAGTGCTGTAGCCAAAGCCCATCAGATTGGTGGTTATGGTATTTTTGCTGAATATTTTATTGAGCCTTACTCCTATTCCGGCCATATTACATTATCTCTCACTTTCTATCAGACGTCAGGCAATCGGAAAATCCTGATATTCCTCTTCGTCACCATAGCCCTCAGAGGGCCAAAGCTTTCCGTAATTCCACCCTATCTCCTCATATATATCCTCATAGGTGCGTCTCATCAGCTCTATACGGTATCTCTTAACCACTCTGCGGTACCCGTTCTCTCCCATTTCCCTGCGCATTGCCGGAGAATGTGCCAGCTCAAGCATAGCCTCCTTAAGCTCAGATGTATTCATTATATGTGTAAGTATTCCGGCTGTACCGCAGCCATCATCAATACCGTATATGAGCTCGCGGCAGTTTCCCACATCAGTAACGATTACGGGCTTATGTGCTGCATAGCTTTCGAGAATGGTAAGGGGCTGCCCCTCACTTATACTTGTAAGTATCGTAAAATCCATTCTTCCCAGATATTCTCTGACGTCAATCCGTCCCGTGAAAACAACATCCTTTACACCCAGAGCCTCCACAAGCTCAAAGCATTCCTTTGCATACTGCTCGTCCTCGTCAACCGGACCCATTATCCACAGCTTAAGCTCATAAGCCTCCTCCTTTGCAAATGCAAAGGCCCTTATCATCGTCTTTACATCCTTTATCGGAGTGACTCTAAGCACCGCGCCAATATTGATAAAAGCCATATCCTCCTCATGCTTCCCCGGAATATCGGCAAACCTGTCCACATCTATGCCATTTGGCGTTATCATGGTCTTTTCCGCCGGACAGCCCAGCTCTATCTGCAGCTCCCTAGCATGCGCATAAAGGCTTGTTACAGTATCGGCATATGTATAGGCAAGCTGGGACATTTTTCTAAACTGCTCTATCCAGATATTTTTATAAATTCCCGACACCCAACCGGCCTTTAGCAGCTCCTCCTCGCGCTCTCTGGTATATATTCCATGCTCAGACACAAGCAGCGCGCTTCTGTAAAAGTGCTTTGCCATACTTCCAAGAACACCCGCATAGCCCGTAGCAACACAGTGGTATATGTCAGCCCGGGGAAGCTCTGTCTTAAGAATCAGAAAAAGCGGCAGATATATTGACCTCATTGTCCACAGGAAATCCGAAAATACAATATGAGGGTATCTTAAATTATAGCACTCCTGTACTATATGCAGAAAATCCGCGCCCATAAGCAAATCATCTATCGAAAAGCTGCCCTTCTGAAACATCTCAAACAGAGTTTCCCAATCCACCTCCTGATTAAGCACAATGCTTCTGAGCGCTTTGTATTCCCTGTCGTTCAGCTTTGTCCTTCTTCCGGACTTTCGCCCGTGTCCCCAGTCAAGGTCGTCAAGATAAGCCTCATATACCGCAGACACATTTTCAGGAAGCTCATAGGCAAACTTACCGCTCTGTGAACGGTCTGAAATAATCGAAAGAATTATGTATTCAGTTTTCGGAAATGCCTTTATCATGCTGTGAATCCAGCTTGATACGCCGCCCACCACATAGGGATAGCAGCCCTCTGCTACAATACAAACCTTCATACTTCCTCTCATTCTGCAAAGCTGCACACATTGCAAATATAAAGCTTAAGCCATCGACATCAGTATTCCAGCACACTGTCACTTTTCTCCAGATATATATATGCGGTATCCCCGCTTATATATATAAGATATGCGTCCTCCTCTATTTCCTTATAAGACGCACCCTCTATACGAGCAATGGCTTCACCGTGGGTTCTGAGTACAAACCATGCCTCATCGGCATTCTTTTTGGTAAGAGTAATTGTGTCGCCGTCCCTGGTATCAGTATAGGAGAGATTAAGAAAATTTCTTACTCTCCTGTCACTCTCGGACATGGTGGTACGTTCAAAGGCTTCGTTCATGTTCCAATAGGTGCTGACATTGCTTGATACCTCATCAAAATAATTCTCCCACCAGTCCTCCTCACTGTCGGGCCACAGAACATCATGTATGTCAATCATCGTGTTGGTATATCCGAGCGAGGTAATAAGACTCCTTGTAAGAAAATCCTTTGAATACGAATATTCAACTGAATCCGCCATAATATACTGCTTAGTTATATCATCTGTATAATACGACACCACCGGCTCGCCCTCCTCATAAGGTATGGCAATGCTCGTAACATCCCCGAGCGCCTCGTCAGATGAAAGCTTCTCCATGAGCTCATCAGAGAGCTCATCTGTATAAACAGACGCATATTTATAATTGCTGTCCAGAGAATCGAAAAATTCCGTATCACTGTCAAATTTCACCGACAGCTCCGTATCGTCACTGCATTTTAAAGACCATCCCGCCTCCGATGCAGTCTCCTTAAACTGCTGTAAGTAGAAGACGACATTTCCGCCGTCAGGCTCTATATCATCAGAATAATTATACTGCGGGCTTATATAGCAGGTAAGCTTTATATTACCCTTTTCCGCAAGCGCTGCTATTCCCGGCCACATAATATCCCTCAGCACTGCGGTCTGACTCCTGCTGTATATCTCCGTAAGCTCCTCCTCGTTCTCAGACGCAAAGCTTGGATAATCCACAATAACCGTATTTCTTGCGTTAATAACCGGATATATCTGATAGTCCGAGATTTCATACGCTATTGCGTCAAGAATCCCATATCCCGCAGCCCCTGCCATAAAGTCATCGGCCACCACATAAATCTGTGAATCATAAAAGCTGTTTCTCCAGATAATAGCCGGATAATCCGACTTATCTATGCTTTCATCCTCCATTGTGCCAACCATATATGTCTTTGTAGCACGACCTATGCTGTACCAAGGAATAGTCTCAGGCAGGTCCTGAAGCTCCTCCCCGTCCGCAGTCTCAGACGCGCTGTATATCGCTTCACCGCCAAGAAAAAAGCCGGAAAATAAATCTATGCCGTCTATATTTGCTTCCTCAGTTATTATATCGTCCACACCGACCATTCTGGTCAAATCTCTGCGAAGCCTGAGCACTGTTATATTGGGTGCATTGCAGAAAACTATTGACTGCGCATTCTCCCTGGCAATATTTACAAGACTTACCGCGTCATTTTTAAAATCTATATTGTCGGAATCTATAAATATTATTTCCGGCCTGCATTCCGAGGAGAAGCTGTAACGCCTGCAATTCGGAAGGACTACCAGATTTCTCTTGGTATAAAGACACCACTGCCTGACAGTCTTTCCCATAATCCCCGTTGCGTCCCCTATAAAGAGCACATATTCCCTGTCCTTTAAGTAGACGTCCGTGCGCCCCTTTATCGGCTGCTCCCAACGGTCATGTCCCGAAGCCCTGTCGTTCTCCGCATATTCATTTACGTCATAGTTGTTTCCCCTCGCCTTAATCACCTGTGAGAACTGAAACATAAAAAACAGAATCGCCATCATTATAAGTATGC
>JAJQGF010000096.1 GCA_021200695.1 Lachnospiraceae bacterium | reverse complement strand
GAGCACTCGGCTGTTAACCGAGTTGTTGTAGGTTCGAGCCCTACTCGGGGAGTTAATGCAGGAATATTGCATGAAAATTATTTGGCTCCATGGTCAAGCGGTTAAGACATCGCCCTTTCACGGCGGTAACACGGGTTCAATTCCCGTTGGAGTCACTGTGTGGTAATGCTGCACAATATGATAATATGGATCTTTAGCTCAGTTGGTTAGAGCAACCGGCTCATAACCGGTCGGTCCTGGGTTCGAGTCCCCGAAGATCCATTTATTTGGCCCAGTGGCTCAGTTGGTTAGAGCGTCGCCCTGTCACGGCGAAGGTCGTCGGTTCGAGTCCGATCTGGGTCGCTATGGGGTCTTAGCTCAGCTGGGAGAGCATCTGCCTTACAAGCAGAGGGTCATAGGTTCGAGCCCTATAGGCCCCATCTTAAATAATTCATGGATTAGAAATCAGGTCGATTGTAACAGACCGGTGTTTCTGTCCATGAATTTTTTGTTTAATCTAAATATTTTCCGTTTTTGCTGAAGTATATAGACTAATTTTGAGATTGCCAATGCCTTTGATATATGTGATAATATTTTTGTAGATTTGCAGGATATTGAAGATATGAGGAGTGAGCAGAATGCCGGTACAGACTTATGATTGGCAGGAAGAGTGGATATGAATTTTATATGCGAGCCTGATTTAAGGGAATATATGTCAAAGAGGGGAATGAGGACTATTGCGGTCGAGATAGTTACCAGCGATTATTCGGATTTTGAAATTTCAGAGCTGCACGTACATCTGGTGAGTGACGCGCAGGCAAGGGTTTTCAGAGAAAAAAAGGGATATATAGGGAAGCGGACGGATTTTGGAGAGGTTCTGCTTCCTCCTTTTCGCCTTGAAATCAGTGATACGGTTACATTTGGACTGAAAAAAGTCTGGATATTTAAAAGTATATCATATAAAGGAATAGAAAACCCATGCAGAGTATAAAAATGCTGCATGGGTCTGTTGACATTTATTTTACAGTAATACGTCTGAAAAAATATGGCAGGGTGGCTGTGCCGTTAGGGCTCAAAAAGCTTTTGCAATTTCTGAAGGAAACTGTAGCGCGCAAGAGCATTTTCTCTTGCTTCATTGAAAAGCTTTTCCGATTCGGCGGGGTGGTCATGGGAGAGAATTCTATAGCGGTTTTCACCGTCAAGGAATTCCCTATAGCTGAGCTTTGGCTCAGCACTGTCGAGAATAAAAGGATTTTTGCCTTCGCTAATAAGCGAGGGATTATATCTGAACAGATTGTAATAACCTGCGTCCACGGCATGCCTTTCCTCATGCATCGAGCTTCCCATACCTGACCTTATTCCGTGCGCAATACAGGTGGAGTAAGCGATGATAACTGATGGTCCCGGATAATCACATGCTTCGCGGAATGCTTTTACAGTCTGCTCAGGACTGGCACCCATTGCCACCTGGGCCACATATACATTGCGATAGCTCATAGCGATAGATGCTAAATCCTTTTTGCGTGTTTTCTTTCCGCCTGTGGCGAATTTGGCAGTTGCAGCCAGAGGAGTTGACTTGGATGCCTGTCCTCCTGTATTTGAATAGCATTCCGTGTCAAGCACAAGTATATTTATATTTTCCCCGCTTGCAATTATATGGTCAAGGCCGCCAAAGCCGATGTCGTATGCCCATCCGTCTCCGCCGATTATCCACTGTACACTGTCCGTATCATTGTGAAGCTCCTGTGCCATATGCATACCATAGCCAAATTCTGCAGCATCCTCAAAAAGAGAGTTACTCCATGCGGGGCCTTTTCCGTCATCGTCAGTGGTGTAAGCGCAGGAGGGCGAGGAGTTGGCCCAGATGGATGAGCAGCCTGTCGCATTGGCAATATAGAGTCTTGTGCCGAACAGCTGTGTCAGGAGTTTGACATAAGGGGTCTCTCCACAGCCCGCGCAGGCTCCGGGGAACTGCATCATCGGCTTTTCAAACTGAGTGGATTTAACTGTCATGTTTTTATATTTTGCTTTTATTTCATTTTTTTCAGGAAGCTCTACGCCATAGTCAAAACAGTCCTGTCTGCCGCAATATTCATTTACGGAGAGCATTTCGAGAGCCTTTAATCCGTCGCCGCGCCCGGGGCATATTCCGACGCATGAGCCGCAGCCGGTACAGTCCATAGCAGAAACTATAATAGAAAAATTATATCCTGCGCAGCCAGGTATAGGAATAGCCTCCATACCGTCGGGGGCATTTTTCAGTTCCTCATCGCTCACAATTACAGGGCGGATTACGGCATGGGGACAAACAAAGGAGCATCTGCCGCATTGTATGCAGTTTTCGGGCAGCCATTTGGGTATAAAATCCGCTATATTTCTTTTTTCACATGCGCTGGTGCCGGGAACGCATACACCGGAGGCATACGGCAGGAATACGGATACGGGAAGCTTGTCGCCCTGTCCTTTAAGTGTAGGCTGCATTATTTTGCTGACATATTCCTTAAGTCTGTCATTGGAAATTCTTGAATAATCACATTTCTCAAAATCAGGGTCAATAAGCCTGCCGCATTTTTCATAGGAAAAATTTTTCCATTCCTGTGGAAGAGAATATTCATAAACCTCAGAAAGACCGCGTCTTATGGCGGTGCGATTCATTTCAAGCACCTTTTCACCTGCTTTTTTATAGGTTTTTTCGGCAAATGCAATCATATATTTTTCGGCAGCCTCAGGGGGCAGTACCTTGCTGACTGCAAAAAATGCAGCCTGGATTATTGTGCTGACCTTTTGATTCAGGCCAATCTCTCTGCCTATATTCTGCGCTTCTATTATAAAGAGCCGTATATTACGGTCTGCAAGTGAATATTTTATATGGTCAGGAAGCAGCTTTTCAACGTCTGCAGCGCTGCTTCCCTCGTCCGTGAAAATATTAAGGAGAAAACAGCCGCCGGCCTTTATATGAGACATTAAATCGTATTTGTGTATATAGACAGGATTTGTGCAGACCAGAATATCTGCCTGTTCTATCGAGTACGCGCTTAGTATATCGCCATGTCCGTATCTTAGATGGGATATGGTGAGGCCTCCCGATTTTTTGGAATCATACTCAAAGTAGCCCTGAACCTTTAAAGGAGTGTTGTTTCCAATTATTTTAATTATATTTTTTGAGGCGCTTATGGTACCGTCACCTCCAAGCCCCCAGAGCATACAGCTTACTGAGCTGGTGGATATAAGGTTGTCCTTATTTTCGGGAAGGCGAAGGGAGAGATGGGTTACGTCATCTTCTATTCCCAGGGTAAAGCGGCGTTTGTCCTTGTTGCTATATACTGCGGCAATCTGAGCGGGTGTGGTGTCCTTTGAACCCAGACCATAAATTCCGGAATAAACCCTGACATTATGAAAGCGGCTGCCGTTTATTGCGGCGAGCACGTCAAGATACAGGGACTCTCCGGGGGCGCCGGGCTCCTTGCAGCGTGTCAGTACCGATATGCGCTTTACTGTCACGGGCAGGGCGGTAAGGAAGCGGCTTACCGGAAAGGGGCGGTATAAGCGTATGCAGATAAGTCCCGCAGTATTATTTTCATTATCTGTATGCATAAGATATTCCCGTATGGTACAGCATACGCTTCCCATAGCCACAATTACATGCTTTGCATTTGCGGAGCCGTAATAGTTGACAAGACCATATGAGGTATCTAATAAGCTGTTGATATTATTCAATGCCTCCTCTACTATACCGGGAAGGGCATTATAGAAGGGGTTGGCGGCTTCTCTGTTTTGAAAGAAAATATCAGGATTCTGTGCCGAGCCGTATATTCTGCCATGAGACGGCGACAGCGCTCTGGAGCGAAATCTTTCATATGCCGTGCGTGGAAACAAAGAGGCGAGCTGTGTATAATCCCATACGGAGATTTTCTGCAGCTCATGTGAGGTGCGGAAGCCGTCAAAAAAATTTATAAACGGTATGCTGCCTGACAGAGAGCAGATATGGGCAATCGGAGAGAGGTCCATTACCTCCTGGACGCTGCATTCGCAAAATATTGCGGCGCCAGTCGGACGGCATGCGTATATATCGGAGTGGTCGCCAAATATTGAGAGCGCATGCGTGGCAATGGCTCTTGAGGCTACATGTATGACTCCGGGAAGCAGTTCACCGGCTATACGGTAAAGATTCGGGAGCATAAGGAGAAGCCCCTGAGAGGAGGTAAATGTGACGGCAAGGGCGCCTGCTGACAGTAAGCCGTGTACAGCACCCGCAGCGCCTGCCTCTGACTGAAGCTCTGCAAGCCTCATCGGTCTGTCAAAAATATTTTTTCTGCCGGCTGCAGACCACTCGTCACAAAGCTCTGACATTGGGGAGGATGGAGTGATAGGGTATATTGCGGCAGCTTCGCTGTAGGCATAGGCTACGTGTGCGGCAACCTGATTGCCGTCCATGGTTTGTTCAATTCGTTGTATCATATGTCTCCTTTCCAGATTTATAATAGTTTTTGATGTTTATTGATTTATGATTTCATTTATGAGGACATATTATTCCTTGACACAACTTTTACTTAGCGATATACTAAAAAATAAAGGCAAAGAAGAATGTTTTTTGTGTAATTTCCACAAAACAGACAGCTTATAAAAACAATATTACAGGGTGACAGGAGAGAAGCATGGTAGA
This sequence comes from Lachnospiraceae bacterium, assembly GCA_021200695.1. Classification (GTDB taxonomy): domain Bacteria; phylum Bacillota; class Clostridia; order Lachnospirales; family Lachnospiraceae; genus Acetatifactor. The sequence continues at coordinate 4,331 of JAJQGF010000096.1, read as the reverse complement.
GTACATCTTAGGCAATTATCTGGCGGAATCGGGAAAGATTACCAGAGAGCAGTTGAAAATGGTTATGGAAAAACAGGATTCTGTCCGTGTTAAGCTGGGACTTATAGCCGTATCTGAGGGAATGATGACGTTGGAGGAGGCAGAGAGGGTAAACAGGCTTCAGGCTATAGAGGATAAACGCTTCGGAGATATTGCCATTGAAAAAGGATATCTTACCCGGCTTCAGCTTGATAAGCTTTTGAAAAAACAGGGAAGTGCATATCTTATATTTGTCCAGACACTTGTTAATGAAGGATTGGTAGCTCTTGACGAGCTGGATTGGCTTCTGAATGATTTCAGGCAGGAGAACGGTTACAGCTTTTCAGAGCTTGAGGATATAAAGAGTGATGAGGCGGACAGGATAGTGCCGCTGCTGCTGCCTGAGGGAGGAAAGCAGTTTACTGAGCTGGTATGTACGGTAGTGCGGGTAATGATACGGCTTATAGACAGACATATTTATATTGGCAAGGCCGCTATGGTGGAGGAATTTCCGACAAGCGACAGTGCCATTCAGATTCTTAAGTGGGAGCAGGGGCTTGCTGACAGCTTCTCCGAGAGGGACGGTGCGCTGCTTAATGTCTGCTCGGTATTTGGCCGGGAGAAATTTGAGAGGCTTGACATTGATGCTCTTGACGCAGCGGGCGAGCTTTTGAATTGTGTTAACGGTCTGTATGTCTCGGGGCTCAGCCGTGAGGGCGAGTTTCTTGAGCTTATGCCGCCTGTATATAATGAATGCAGGGAAAGAATAAATAAATCAGCGATATGCAGAATACCTGTCTTTGTGGGAGACAAGGGATTGTATTTTACAGTGGCAGAGCTTGCATAGGAGGGATAGAAAATGGCTACTATATTGATTGTGGATGATTCCAGAACTTCCAGAAAAATATTGAAGACGGCTTTGGAAAAGGGCGGTTTCAGTATAATAGGAGAGGCGGCAAACGGAGAGGAAGGCTACCTTAAGTATAAGGAGCTGCGTCCGGATATTGTAACGATGGACATTACAATGCCGACAATGGACGGAATAGAGTCCTTAAGCCTTATAAAAAGGGAAAATAAGGATGCAAGGGTCATAATGATTACCGCTGCAGGACAGAAGGAGAAGATGGTCGAGGCTCTTAAAAGAGGTGCAGATGAATTTATAATGAAGCCCTTTGACGAAGCGGAGGTGCTCGATACCCTGAACAGGGTTGCCGAGGATGAAAATGAGGAGAAGGAATTTAACTTAGATGACATGTTTCAGGACGGACAGTAGAGAGAAGCTTTTTGTCACATTTCGTTCGGAGGAGGAGATAATAAGCTTCGTTGAGGTGTGCAACAGGTATGATGACGCTATAGATGTCAGACAGGACAGGTTTGTTGCCGATGCAAAGTCTGTGATGGGAATGCTTTTAGTTGAGCTCAATATACCGCATGAGGTAATATATGAATGTTTTGATGATGATGACAATTATGCGGAATTTCGCAATGAGATTGCAGGCAGGTTTGCCATAACGACTGATTGATGGCAGAATATTAAAAAAACGCTTGACTTTTTCCTTCATAGAAGTTAGAATATCTAATGTTGCAGGTGGGAATACTTCTCATCAGCTTGTGCGTTTAGCTCAGCTGGATAGAGCGTTTGGCTACGGACCAAAAGGTCGGGGGTTCGAATCCTCTAACGCACGGTATATAGTGCCGCAGTGCACATTAAAGACCTCAGAAATATTGATTTCTGAGGTCTTTTTTATAAAGTGTAACGGAATGGAGATTTATATGATTAAAAGATATGCAAAACAGATATTAATAATTTTTGCTGCTGCTGTGCTGCTTGAAGTGCTGTTTTTTAATCATAGGACGCTTTTTTCGATATTTGCAGAAAATCAGCAGCAGGATTTTATTTATACCGGCTCGGATATATATTTGACTGATTTAGAGGGAAACAAGGGTTATCTTTATCTTGACATAAGCAGCACACTGCCGGACGGAGGACAGTCTCCGGTTACCCTAAGCATCTCGGTGGAGGATGAGGGGAATTCATATCCATACCTGCTGTCAGAGGTGACGGTTTATCCGGCTGTGGAAAAAAGCAAGTATCTGAAAATCCACAGCTACGGGGACATTGTTTTATTGAGTATTTCGATGGAAACTAATTCGGAGGCGCAGCTTAGTGTTGGGGATGTAATATGGGATGCTAAGGTGCCTTTATCTGTATCATTTGTAAGGTTCACAATAGTGTTTATTCTTCTGCTCGCAATATGGCTGCTTCGCCCTGCGTCCGCACTGTATGGACATGTCTGGAGTAAATGGCAGAGGCGCGCTGCGGTATGTGTTCTGGTGCTGATAAATGCCGCAGTATTTTTCCTGCTAATCAGAAGCAATACTCCTTTCCTGGAACCGGTATGGCCGTATCACAGTCAATACCAGAAGCTTGCAGAGTCATTTACTCAGGGGAGGCTGGATATTGACGCGGCGGGTGATGAGCTTCTGGAAGCAATAAAGTCTTTGGAGAATCCATACGACAGCACGCTTCGCGCCGAGGAGGTGGAGGGAGCAGACAGTGTGTGGGATACGGCATACTATAATGGAAAATTTTATGTATACTTTGGTGTTGTGCCTGCTTTGATATTTTATCTTCCTTATTATGTTATCACAAACAGCGCTTTTCCTACATGGCTGGGGGTATTTATATGCGCTGTCGTGTCCGTTGCGGGAATGTATTATTTGATAAGGCAGATATGCCGACGATGGTTCAGGGAACTGTCATATACCTGGGAGCTTGTCCTTAGCTTCGTCGCTGCAAACAGCATCAATCTGTTCTGTGCCGTGCTGCATGCGGATTTTTATTATCTGCCTATAGTTACTGCGCTGGCCCTTACCCTGTGGGGGCTTGGCTTTATAATTTCCGCTGTATCGGAAATGGAGTCGGACGGCGGGGTAAAGCGCAGGATTACGTTAGAGCTTGCATGCGGGGCTCTTTGTCTGGCGCTTACGGCAGGCTGCAGACCGCAGTTTCTGGTCGGCTCGCTTCTTGTATTGCCGCTGCTGCTTCCGGTATTTTTTAAAAAGCGTAAATGGAAGGGAGTTAAGATGCGTAATGCCGCTGTATTTATAATTCCTTATGTTGCAGTTGCGGCATTTATAATGCTATATAATTATCTGCGCTTTGCATCGCCGTTTGATTTTGGCGCAAATTATAATCTGACTACAAATGATATGACCAAAAGGGGATTTAATCTGGGAAGGCTGCCCGACGGTATATTTATGTACCTTTTTAAACCTGCAGCCATGAGTCTTACCTTTCCTTTTGCGGAGGCAGTGCAGTTTAATTCGGAATATCTGGGAAGCACTGTGATGGATTGGACATTCGGAGGAGCGTTTAATACCCATGTGATATTACTTTCGCTTTTGGGAATTTTTGCGGTGAAGGACAGGCTGCGTGAGAAAAATGCATATTCCTTTACTCTTATGTGCATTATTATGGCGATTGTCGTGATTGTGGCGGACACGGAGATGGCAGGCATACTGAACAGATATTATACTGACTTTTTATGGCTGCTCATTATTCCGGCAGTTATAGTGCTTGCACAGCTTATTGTGACATATCGTGAAACGGCGGCATACAGGTACATTGCTTCATTTATACTTGCGGCAGGTATATTTGGAATATTCTATGAGCTTATGACAGGGATTAGGGCGGGAGAGCTGGTAAGCAATAATATGCATGCATATTATATTTTTAAGACGCTGTTTTTTTAGGTATGAATATCTGATTTTTATTGAAAGTATTTTACGTTAATTGTATAATGTCCTTAACACAGCGGAAAAATTCTACAGATACAACAAGGAGGCTGAAAATGGCGGATTTAAAGGGAACGAAAACAGAGAAAAACTTATTGGAGGCTTTTGCGGGAGAGTCTATGGCCCGCAACAAATACACCTATTTTGCTTCAAAGGCAAAAAAGGACGGATATGAGCAGATTGCTGCGCTTTTTGAGGAAACTGCCAATAATGAGAAGGAGCATGCAAAAATATGGTTTAAGCTTTTGGGCGGAATCGGAGGCACTGAAGAGAATTTAAAGGCTGCTGCTGAGGGCGAGAACTATGAGTGGACGGATATGTATGACAGGTTTGCCAAAGAGGCAAGGGAAGAGGGCTTTAATAATATAGCCGAGCTTTTTGAAGGCGTAGGCGCTATTGAAAAGGAGCATGAGGAGAGATATCTTCAACTGCTTAAGAATGTAGAGAGCGGCATTGTATTTTCAAAGGATGGCGACACTATTTGGAAATGCCGCAACTGCGGCCATATCTGCATT
>JAJQGF010000213.1 GCA_021200695.1 Lachnospiraceae bacterium | reverse complement strand
ATATAATAGTGTGTATCATGGTAAAAGGCAAGAAAAATACCAAATTTTATTTTTATAAAAATGATGTTATGCCTCTATCATTTTCAATATATTGTGTTATAATATTGATTGTAGCCAAATATATTGATATCTGATGAAAGACATTTACCGATGAATAAATCTGACCATGCCAAAAACTCATATATGCTTCGGGGCTCACTTGCAAAGCGCGGCTTCGTGCGCTGGTTTCACTTTTTTACAGGCATACAGCGTGAGACCGGCGAAAGACGCAGCTTCTTCATAGAATATCAAATACTTAATCCCTCCTTAGGCAAAGAGCAGCCTGTTCTCGGACAATATCCCTATTTTAAGAAACGCGGTATTAAACCCTCATATGTGCTGATAAAGGCCGGCGCCCTTCCGGATGCAGACGGCAGCGGCGGCACACAGCTGAACGCATTTTATCCCATTTCGTCTCTTAGGGCGGCTGATAACCCGTTTGTATTTCAGGTGGAGGATTGTTTTTACAGCGAAACTCATATTGAGGGATATGTAGATGTCACATCAGAGGAAGCATGCCATCGTTCATTTATGACCGACGCAGGTTGTATAGAATGGAATCTGGAGGTTCACAAGGCAGTCGCATGCAATATGGGCTTTATAACAGGCCCCTTCTGTACCGCTGCAGGCGCGCTTGCAGACTTCTGGCATGCCGAGGGAGTCCGCACCTTTTACAGGGGTTGGATTTCATTAAATGGAGTACGCTATGAGGCTGAGCCTGAGAGCTGTTACGGATATGCAGATAAAAATTGGGGAAAACGTGCAAATCATCCCCTTTTACTGCTCTCCTCAGCTCATCTTATAAGCAGACAGAATCATAAGGAATATAAGCACTCCTCCCTGGTTGTTACGGGCTGCTTCCCAAAGCTGCTTTTTATTCCCTTAAAGCGCAGACTTATGATACAGCTTACCCACATGGGTGAAGAATTTGAATTTCATTTTGCACGTATAAGCAATATTTCTAAATGTAAATGGAAAATAAGGGAGACAAACAGGAGATACATCTGGCATATAAAGGCACACAACAAGAATGCATTGATAAAGATATCCCTTAGCTGCACCAAAGCGCAGCTTATGAAGCTTCTCTATGAAGGGCCTGACGGAGAGCTTCCTGACGAACCGATTCTCTGCGGTGGAAACGGAATCGGCACCGTAGAAATATACAGAAAATCAGATTCCGCTTTAGAGCTTCTTGATACTCTTGGGGTCGAGGAGGCTCTCTGTATGTATCAGGCATAATACGATTTCAAATGCTGAAGTCAAGCGCTTCTATACGCTCATTATGGCTTTTTACAAGGTCGGCAACGGTAACACTGTCAACTACATTGTTGATGGCAGTATACAGCTTCTTCCACACCTCGAGTGTCTCGCAGGTATCAATCCTGTTGCATTCATCCGCATTGGCATCAAGGCATGCAACTGGGGCAAGTGAGCCCTCAGTGAGCCGGAGTATCATTCCCACTGTATATTCCTGAGGCTCTCTGGCTATCTTATAACCACCCTGCGCACCCCGAACACTTTTCACGTATCCTGCCTTGTTTAATATCGCAATAATCTGTTCGAGATATTTCTCCGAAATTTCCTGACGGGCAGCTATATCCTTAACCTTTATACATTCTCCGTTATTATGCAGCGCGAGATCCAGCATGACCCTTACCGCATATCTTCCCTTTGTCGAAATTTTCATAATAACACCTTCAGCATTTAAAATCCTGCATTTAACCTTTTTAATCAGACCAGCTTACAGATAAGGTATAACCGCGCCACTATAATTCTCGTTTATAAATTCCTTAATTTCATCAGACTTAAGGACATCTATAAGCGCCTGTATCTTGGGCAGGCTCTCATTTCCCTCATATACGGCGATTACATTCACATATGTTGCTGCCGCCTCAGAATCCTCGCTCTCATATAAAAGCGCATCGTCGGCAACAGTAAGCCCTACCTCCATAGCATAATTGCCATTGATTATTCCAAACGAGACATCCTCAAGAGTTCTGGGAATCTGTGCCGCTTCAAGCTCAATGATTTCAATGTTATATGGATTCTCTACAATATCATTTACCGTTGCAGTAAGACCTGCGCCGTCAGCCAGCTTAATATAGCCGTTATCCTGAAGCAGAAGCAGCGCTCTCGCCTCATTTGTGGTGTCGTTAGGCACCGCTATTGTTGCGCCCTCTATATTGGCGAGGTCTGTCTCCTTTCCGGGATAAAGGCCAAACGGCTCATAATGTATGCCGCCCGCATTTACAAGATGTGTGCCTTTCTCCTCATTGAAGCTCTCAAGATACGGAATGTGCTGGAAATAGTTTGCATCAAAATCACCCGCTTCCACTACCTCGTTCGGCTGTACATAGTCGTCAAAAATCTGGATTTCAAGCTCGTAGCCCTGCTCTGCAAGTATGGGCTTTGCCGCCTCAAGAATCTCAGCATGGGGAACCGCCGTTGCAGCAACCTTAATAACATTGTCCTCCGCCGACGTACCCTGACCTGATGCAGATATACTGTCATCTGCTGCCGCACTCCCACAGCCTGTCAGCAGACCTGCCGCCAAAACCGCCGCACTAATCAGTGCCAAAACCTTCTTTTTCATAATATTCTCCTCCTGTCAAAAAATATATATGGCTATATAAGCCTTTTTAACAACTCCAAAATGCGGAGCTATTATCTAATTAAATCTGTCACCGTGTACGCTTATCAAGTTTTCTTGAAACAGCCATACCTATCATCTGCATTGCCTGTACCAGCACCACCAGCAGGACCACGGTTACAAGCATAATGTCTGATTGATAACGGTAATATCCATACCGTATCGCTATATCTCCGAGGCCTCCGCCTCCAACCGTACCTGCCATAGCAGAATAACCCAGCACCGTTCCAAGCACGATTGTTGCGCCGACAATAAGCGATGTTCTGGCCTCCGCAAGCATAACCTTCCAAATGATAGTCCAAAGGCTTGCTCCCATGCTCTGTGCAGCCTCAATAACGCCCGAATCCACCTCCTGAATAGACGACTCTACCATTCTTGCAATGAACGGCGCCGCCGCAATTATGAGAGGAACAATCGTAGCCTCAGTGCCATAGGCCTTACCAACAAGAAGTCTGGTAAAGGGTATAACCAGAATCAAAAGTATAAGAAACGGTATGCTTCTTACTATATTTACAATAATATCCAACAGCTTATATATAATCCTGTTGGGACGAATTCCCTTATCAGAGGTGAGCACCAGCGCAATTCCCATGGGTAGTCCGATAAGATATGCAATCAATGTAGACACAAGTGTCATATAGAGTGTGTCAAAAACTCCCTCGACAAGCATTGTTACAACCGCTTCATTCCACATACTCCTTAAGTACCTCCACTTCCAGCTTTCTTTCCATGAGATAATGTATCATTTTCTCTGCAGCTGACTCCTCCTCAGGAAGCTGTAGTATCATTTCTCCGTGCGCAATACCGTTTATATTCCTTGTGTCAGCCAAAAGTATATTCACCGGTGTTCTGCACTCAAGCACCATATTGGCTATAACCGGCTCAAATGCGGAATTGTCCTTAAACGTAATTCTGACACATTTTTTCCCCTTCATCACACTTGTAGTCTGTCCGGCCATAAATACAAGCTTTTTTGCGGCATCAGTCCTTGGATGTGTAAACACCTCCTCGACAGTGCCGTGCTCTGCAAGCTCTCCTGAATCTATAATCGCCACATGTGAACATATCTCCTGAACTACTGACATTTCATGGGTTATGATTACGATTGTGATGCCATACCTTTGATTAATCTCCTTTAACAGTGAAAGTATGGACTTCGTGGTGGTTGGGTCCAATGCACTTGTCGCCTCATCACAGAGAAGAATTTGAGGATTGGTCGCAAGAGCCCTTGCAATCGCAACACGCTGCTTCTGTCCTCCTGAGAGCTGTGACGGATAGTTTTTTGCTTTTTCGGAAAGACCTACTATATCAAGCAGCTCCATCGCGCGCTTTACTGCCGCCTTGCGCTTCATCCCGATAATTTCAAGGGGAAAGCATATATTGTCAAGAACATTTCTCTGCATCAGAAGATTAAAATGTTGAAAAATCATTGCAACCTGTGTGCGCACCCTTCTAAGCTCGCTCTCACTAAGCTGCGACAAATCCTTATCTTCAATAAAGACAGTGCCCGAGGTGGGCTTCTCAAGAAAGTTCAGGCACCTGACCAGCGTTGATTTTCCTGCGCCGCTCATACCTATAATTCCAAAAATATCGCCGCGGTTAATTTCAAGGCTGATATTCTTCAGGGCTTCAACCTTATTGTCCTTTCCCATATAGGTTTTGGTGATATTCTCAATTCGGATAATTGTATCTACCATTTTATTAATGCCTTTCAAATATTATGACGGGACAATGCTTATATATTTCCTACTTATCTACTAGGATTGTTATGAATTGATATTACTACCTTTGTTTTTTTATGTCAAGAAATTTTTAGATTTTAATTGCCGACCTGACATCCGGTTCATGGCAGATACATGAATACAAGGCGGCGTCCAAACCCTCGATTACTTTTATCCCCAAATGCTCTGAAAGTCTCTCCGACCAGCCTGTGAAAACGGCTCCACCAAGCGCAATTACCTCAGTACCATGCTTATTAATAAATTCTTTTGCAGTATTATGATATATTTCATATAAAGCTTCTTTATTATATAATGTTTCTTCGTATGTCCTGTCAATTGAAATCACTCCATCAAAATGCCCACCCATATTATATTCCTTCACCTGCCGGTAAATATTGTCCACTATAGATAGCTGTCCCGTCATAATTGCAAAATGTCGGCTCATCCTGTATGCCATATCAATCGAAGCATAACCCATACCGTGTATTTTTTCAGAATACTTTTTCTTTAACGCAGTTAGACCTGGGTCCGAAAATGCGGAAATAATTATATTGTCATATTTATCTATACAATCATCAACTAATTTGATTACCGCCGCCTCTGCCGTTTTTACATCAGCATCTGTGATAATAACTGCAACATTACTACTTGCATTAACTGCGTGTACTTCAATATTTTCCAGGCATTGCTTTTTGAGCAGATACTTTGCCCTTTGTAAAAAATTTTGACTTATTATTTTATTTTCATTAGGATTTACTAATAATATTTTCATAATTTTAACAAAGGGACACATTTCTGTGCCCCTTTAATAATCTCTCCTTTAGAAAAGCTCTGTGACATATCTTTCAGATAATTCACTTTTCATAATATCAAAGTTAATATAATCAGAAGTTTCCAGCTTCTTTGTCGCAAACCCATTATCAAACAGATACTGTTCAAGATATTGAGTGCTGGTTACAAATTGGTCGTCAACTATCATATCATAATAATTCCTGTCCATTATATCACTTAAAACATCCTCCTCCAAATTGAACTGAACAGCAAGCATCGAAACGGTTTCTTCCCGGTTATCATTGATATAATCTGTGGCCTTTCCCAATGCCTGAAGCAAAAGCTTTACAGTTACAGGATTTTCCGCAAGGAACTCATCATTTACAACTACGCTGTTGTAAAGCTCAAACCAATCAACATCACCCTCAAGCTCAGGGAAATTAGCCTTATTGCCACTAAGAAGGAAGGTGCCTCCATCATGAATAACCTGTGTGATATATGGCTCCCATGCCGAAATTACATCAATATCGCCGCTTGCCATTGCCGAAATCTGGTCTGCCGGCTGAAGATTAATAAAGTTAAGACTGTCAAAATCAACTCCCAGCTCGGCACACATATTCTTAAAGCAGATTGTTACCGGACTGCCCGCCTGAAGACCAATTCTAAGGTTCTCAAGGTCCTTTGCCGATTCTATTTCTACTCCGGGAGCAAGTGCTGCCGCCTGTGTACCACCCATATTGCAAAGCGGAGCAACGACATGAATAGGCGCGCCATTACATACCCAGAGAATCGGCTCATAGTTATTACTTGTCGCAATTTTAGCTTCACCGCTTGAAAGCGCTGCGCCAATCGGGTCCATACCTGTGAACAGCTGTAATTGTACATTTAGTCCCAATTCTTCAAAATAGCCCAATTTGTCTGCCATAATAAGTGCAGCAGAAATCTGTGGGTCGTTTACGCCATAGAACGTGATATCTGTTGTCTCCGGCACCTCCGCAGTTACCGCTTCCTCAGCTTTGGATTCCGCCTGTGCAGTACCGGCATCTGATGCTTCCGTCTTAGAATTTCCACATCCTGTCAGCATCATGGAAAAAGCGGTTGTAACGGCAAGAATTGTTGCAAAAATTTTTTTCTTCATAATAATTTCTTCCTTTCATTCTCCTCATATTTGGAATACTTGTGTATGCATCCACAAGCAGCACTCCCTTACTCAACAGCATTGTCAAAGCTTGTCATCTGCCAGCGTAATACACGCTTCTTAATCAATGTCAATATTCCCTTTAAAATGCTGTATAAAATTCCTATACAAGCCATAGCCATAAACATATCAGCTACCTTAAACCAGTTTCTCGAAAATACAATAATATATCCAAGCCCTGAGTCCGCACCCATCATCTCCGCTACAATAAGAGCAGAAAAGGTAAGACCAAGCGAAACCTCCATGCCCGTCAATATATGCGGCATTGCGCTCTTTATAATTACGTTGAAAAAAACCTGTAATTCATTTGCGCCAAGGCTCATTGCTGACCTGATAAGTATAGGGTCCACACTTTTGATTCCCTGAATTATGTAGGTAAGCAGCGGCAGTGCCGTAGAATATACAATCATAATAATTTTCGTTCTTTCCCCAATACCAAACCATATAATGAACAGTGGCATAAACGCGTATGTAGGGATAGAGCCCACTGCCGAAAAAACAGGGTCCAATATATTCTCAATTACAGGATGCTTTGCCATAAAATACCCAAGCACCATAGCGATTATGCTTCCTATAAAGAAGCCTTTTAAAACACGCTGCAAGCTGCTTCCCACGCTCGAAAAAAAGGTTCCCTCCCGGATATATTGAAGCATAGTCAATATGATGTCGTACGGTCCCGGCATAAAATTGGGATTCATAATTTCAACCCGCTTATTAAGCATGGAAAATGCCTGCCATAATAACAGAAATGCAATCATTGAAATTACTCTTAAAAGACTATATTTATTTCTTCTCATAGTTACCTCCTGATAGTTAACTAGCCTGTATAAAGGACTTGAAATAATTAACGTACTCCATGAACCCGCTGTTTTCAGCCTGCCGTTCTTCCCTTGCCAGCATTATTTCCTTTTGCGTAAGGATTTTCCCATTTCCCATGACAACAACTCTGTCCGCTAAAAGAACCGCCTCCTCAATACTGTGAGTTATAAAAATAATTGTGTTATTGCTATCACTCCATATATTCAGCAGCTCCTTCTGCATGTTTGCTCTGGTAAATTCATCAAGCGCTGAAAATGGTTCATCCATAAGAAGTATATCTGCCGCATTAGCAAAGGCTCTGGCTATTCCGACACGTTGCTTCATACCACCTGATAACTGTCCCGGATAGCATTTTCTGTACTCCTCCAATCCAATAACATTAATATACTTATCAACAATCTCTTTGATTTCTATTTTGCTTTTGCGGGCAATTCTGGGACCAAACCCTATATTTTGCTCAACTGTATACCAGGGAAAAAGCGCATGCTCCTGAAATACAACGCCTCTGTCCCTTGAAGGGCCTGTTACCTTCTCTTTCCCTTCATTGATGTATATTCCGCCTTCATCAGGTTTAATATATCCGGCAACCAGGTTCAACAGTGTACTTTTTCCGCATCCGCTGTGTCCCAGAACACAGACAAATTCATGCGCGTAAATCTGAAGATTAAGGTTGTCTATCACTTTAGTTGGCTCCATGCTCTTATCAGAGCCGGTTTTTTTATCAGTATCTTCGTAATGTTTACTTAAATTTCTTATATCAATTTTAACATATCTCATAAGGGGCTCCATTCTAAAAGCAAAAAGGAGCAAAGACATATGTCCATGCTCCTTTGCATTTACTTCTTCAATTTAACACTATTTTAATAAAAAATTCCGTTTAATGGAACTGTACAATAATACAATTAAATCCTTGTATCTTTTATATGTATGCCACATTATTGGTCCGCTAAAATAACCAATGTATCAGTTAAAACATCCGCTCCCTTAGCCAAATCCTCATAATCCGTCCATTCCTTTGGGCTATGGCTTATCCCATTTAAGCTTGGCACAAAAATCATGGCTGCAGGAGCAAACCTGCCAACAAACAGCGAGTCGTGGAATGGTCCGCTGACAAGCTCCATGTACTCTAACTGTCTTTTACCACATGCCTGCTTAAGCATTTCTCTTATTGTAGAGTCGCATGTAAGCGGAATATCATTATTTTCTTCCTCAATAACAACTGAAACGCCGCGTCTTTTAGCAATTTCCTCAAATTCCTTCATAAACCGCGCTATTGTAGCCTGTTTCGTCTGCCAGTTGCAATCCCTGATATCAACCGTGAAGGTACACTCCCCCGGTATGACATTCACTCCGCCCGGTATGACATTTACAATTCCTATTGTGGCAGTGTTATATTCACTGACGGACTCTTTTGCAATTTTTTCCAATGCAAGCGCCATTTCACAGGACGCGGCATACGCATCATGTCTGTCCTCCATGCTTGTACCTCCTGCATGTGACTGTACCCCTGTAACAGTTACATTATAGTTGGATGGCGCACAGATTTTAGTGACTATACCGATAGGTATTCCTGCTTTTTCCAATCTACTGTTCTGTTCAATATGCAATTCTAAAGAGGCATAAACCTCTCCGGGCTGTTTGACTAATTCACTAAACTTATTATCTACATCATAATTTAACTCCTTCAATTTTTCGTAAAGCGTTTTTCCACCCATATCCTTTAATTCTTTCGTGTCTTCAAGCCTGAGGCAGCCTGCAAGTGCTCTTGAGCCCAGACATCCCAGACCATATCGGGTAGGCTCCTCTGATGTATATAC
>JAJQGF010000049.1 GCA_021200695.1 Lachnospiraceae bacterium | reverse complement strand
GATGATTATGATATTATTTTATCAATAGTATTGTAAGTGACAGAATTGAAAGGAGATTTCACATGATTTATTCAAAGGAAGTTGAAGAAATGTGCCCGGTTGCGCAGGGCGTACATCACGGCTGTGCACCTATTCCTGAAGAAGCAAAATGGGTTCAGGCAAAAAGAGTAGAAGATATTTCCGGATTTACACACGGCGTTGGCTGGTGTGCTCCCCAGCAGGGCGCATGCAAGCTTACACTGAATGTAAAGGAGGGTATTATTCAGGAGGCTCTTGTTGAGACAATAGGCTGTTCAGGAATGACTCATTCAGCAGCAATGGCATCTGAGATTCTTCCGGGCCTTACCGTTATGGAGGCCTTAAATACAGACCTTGTATGCGATGCCATCAATACTGCTATGAGAGAGCTTTTCTTACAGATTGTATACGGACGTACACAGAGTGCCTTTTCCGAGGAAGGTCTTGCCATAGGTGCAGGACTTGAGGATTTGGGAAAGGGTCTCAGAAGTCAGGTTGGAACAATGTATGGAACTCTTGCAAAGGGACCACGCTATCTTGAGATGGCAGAGGGCTATGTAACAGGTATAGCTCTTGACAAGGACGACCAGATAATAGGCTATCAGTTTGTCAACCTCGGAAAGATGACTGACTTCATTAAAAAGGGTGATGATGCAAATACTGCATATGAGAAGTCCAAAGGTCAGTATGGCCGTGTGGAGGATGCAGTAAAAATTATTGACCCCAGAAATGACAAAGAAGTTAAGTAAAGAAAGAGGAGGACTAAGAGATGGCTTTATTTGAATCATATGAAAGACGTATAGATAAAATTAATTCTGTGTTAAACAGCTATGGTATCTCCTCTATAGAAGAGGCCGAAAAGATTACCAAATCTGCAGGTCTGGAGGTCTATGAGCAGGTTAAGAAAATCCAGCCGATTTGTTTTGAAAATGCATGCTGGGCTTACACCGTAGGCGCTGCGATTGCAATCAAGAAGAACTGCCGCAAGGCTGCTGATGCCGCAGCGGCAATCGGAGAGGGACTTCAGTCATTCTGTATCCCCGGCTCAGTGGCTGATACCCGCAAGGTTGGGCTTGGACACGGAAACCTCGGTAAGATGCTGCTTGAAGAGGATACAGACTGCTTCTGCTTCCTTGCAGGACACGAATCGTTCGCAGCGGCAGAGGGTGCTATCGGAATTGCCGAGAAGGCAAATAAGGTTCGTGAAAAGCAGCTCCGTGTTATTCTTAACGGACTTGGAAAGGATGCTGCAAAGATTATATCACGTATCAACGGCTTTACCTTCGTTGAGACTGAGTATGACCCTTACACAAATACTGTAAAGGAAATTGAAAGAATATCATATTCCGATGGCCTCAGGGCAAAGGTAAACTGCTATGGTGCAAATTCAGTTTCGGAAGGCGTTGCCATCATGTGGAAGGAGAATGTTGATGTATCTATAACAGGTAACTCCACAAATCCTACCAGATTCCAGCATCCCGTGGCAGGTACATACAAGAAGGAGAGAATAGAAGCGGGCAAGAAATATTTCTCGGTTGCTTCAGGCGGAGGAACAGGTCGTACGCTGCATCCCGACAACATGGCTGCAGGTCCTGCTTCCTACGGCTTTACCGACACTCTTGGACGTATGCATTCTGACGCGCAGTTTGCAGGTTCATCATCTGTTCCTGCACATGTTGAGATGATGGGACTTATCGGAATGGGTAACAATCCTATGGTTGGCGCAACTGTTGCAGTTGCTGTATTAGTTGAAGAAGCAGCCAAGGCTGGAAAATTCTAAAAATAAAAAACAGAAAACACGCAGAAATGCCGCAACTTTAATGGTTGCGGCATTTTTGTTGCCTGTGCGATTTTTTAATAAATCAGGTGTATAGAAGTGACTATGAAGATATGGATAGTGGATTGGGGGATTAGGGTTTAGAAAAATTTACACTGCTTTTGTCCTGATTCATTTGTTTCTTGCGATAAATATCATAAATTAATCTTGCAAAAATATTGTCTTTAATATATCATCATACATGTGAGTATAAATTTTTTATAAAAATTATAAATTTTTAAGGAGGATTTCCAAATGTATTATTGTAAGCATTGTGGTCAGCCGTACCAGACAGAAGAAGCCGTAATGTGTGTTAAGTGCGGTGCGCCTAAGGGAAAAGGAACTAATTTCTGCCATAACTGCGGCAAGGCTATTGACCAAAACGCATCTGTATGTATGAATTGTGGCGTCGCTACCTCATCGGTAAAGCCTGCTGATGCAAAATCAAAAATTGTAGCCGGACTTCTGGGTATCTTTTTGGGATGCTTTGGAGTACATAATTTTTACCTCGGCTATACGCAGAAGGCAGTTATACAGCTTGTACTTACACTTGTCGGACTTGTGCTTTGCTGTGTAGGAATCGGTGCCTTTATTGTATTAGGTGTTGAAATATGGGGACTTGTAGAAGGAATTATGATACTTGCGGGAAGCATCAATAAGGATGGTAAAGGAAATTCTCTTGCAAATTAAAGGTTAAGGAGAAAAAGAATGGACGGACAGAACTTTAACAACGGCGACCAGAATCCTTACGGACAAAATCCTGCTGATAATTCTGCTGTGAATAATTATTATCAGGACAATAACGACAGTCAGTCAGCATACCAGAATTACACAGGCAATTCTGAGACGATTCCTCCGTATCAGAATACTTATCAGGATAATCAGTTTCAGGAGAACAATAACGGACTTGCTGTTGCAGGTCTTGTAATGGGTATTATATCAATTTTATTCAGCTGTTGCTATGGTGCCGGTATCATTTTCGGTGTTGCAGGATGGATTTGCTCGGCTATGGCTAACAAGAAGAATCCTACTGGTTTGGGCAAGGGAGGACTTATCACCTCAATTGTCGGTACTGTGCTTTCGATTCTTATAATTTTATGCTTCATCGTCCT
This sequence comes from Lachnospiraceae bacterium, assembly GCA_021200695.1. Classification (GTDB taxonomy): domain Bacteria; phylum Bacillota; class Clostridia; order Lachnospirales; family Lachnospiraceae; genus Acetatifactor. The sequence continues at coordinate 6,167 of JAJQGF010000049.1, read as the reverse complement.
TGTGTTTATTGGTACAGCTGCTGGAATAATGTATTATTAATGAAAAAAGAAAAAAGAACGCTGGAGAGACAATTATATATTGCGGGGCTGATAGCATTAGCTGTGTCAGCCGTTTTTGCAGTTGTATTCTTTTACTGTTTCCTGCCACATCTGACTGTACCGTGTATATTCTTTTGGATTACAGGCTTGTATTGTCCCGGCTGTGGAGGGACAAGAGCGGTGAAGGCTTTGCTTCAGGGGAAAATTCTTTTATCCCTGTGGTATCATCCGTTGGTGCTGTATGCGCTGATATTGTATATGGTATTTATGGGTTCACATACCTTAGAATTGTTTATACATGGATTTAAGGGAGTAAAATTTCATAGCTGGTATGTTTATGCTGCGCTTGGTATAGTAATAATTAACTGTATTGTAAAGAATATTCTTTTGCTTTGCTTTGGCATAACTATTTGAAGGTATTAAACCACGATACAATATTCAAATACACAGGTGGGATGTAGATGTGCAAGGCGCGGAGTGATAAACAGCGGCGATAATGTATTCTGCACCGAATGCTGTAACAAAATAAAGTAAAAATAAACACTATAAAGGAGAAAATCAAAGTTGAGGAGAAAATCAAAGATGTTTTGTGGGAATTGTGGTGCAGAAGCAGCAGACGGCGCAAGGTTTTGCCTTAGATGTGGAGCGGTAATGGCGGCTGAGAATAATGCGCAGGAAGAATTGGAGTCAACTGAGTTGGCGGCTGAGAATAATGCGCAGAAAGAATTGGAGTCAACTGAGTTTGATAAAATTTCATCAGAATTTGTGGAACCCGATGAACAGCTGGTTGCGAAGCTTGGGAATGGTTATTTTGTAAATTTGATGTTTCACAAAGTAAAGACCTGTAATGCATTGCTGAGCGATAAAAGATTGTATTTGAGGGGAAATGTGATTGATGCCAACGGCGGTAAAATTGAGCACAGTAATATTAAGAAGACCATTGATTTAGAGGATATCACAGGAACGGGATTTTCTTATTCAAGTCCGGAGATTTGGAAGCTAGTGGTGGCAATTATAACGATATTTACTATTATACCGCCTATTATTCTGTTGGTTTCATATTTCAAAGGCAGAAATACATTGTTTTTTGTTGAATACGCAGGGGGCGCTATTAAGTTCGACGCTTCTATTCATGGTATTGCGGAGTCGGAGGATTTTGAGAAGCAAATCCGCAGGGCAAAAAATAAGCTAAAGGAAAAGGATTAGTATGCAGTGCAAGGCTTGCGGAAGGTACATAACAAAGGATGGCGCGCTGTATTGCCCTCAATGCGGCGCGCTTCTTAGTGAAGCGGCGTCAAAAGAAACGAAACGCGTGTTATATAAGCTTGCGAATACAGAGGGACGCAATTATGAAATCATCGTCAATGAAAGTGATTTTATTATAAATGGCGAGTTTTGGTATTTAAAAGATAAAGACTTTTATGCGTCTAAGACAAAACGAGATATAGCGCATTTAAAAGATTTTATTGGTATGGGGTATTTGGCAAAGCGTTCATATCGAAAAACGCTTTTGTTTGTGTTTGGCGGTTCTGTGTTGGAACTGATAAAAGTGATTATTGACAAAATTACGGACTTGATAGATAAGGCAAATGATTATTTGCAGTGGATAAATCAGTCTGTCAGTATGCCGACGTGGATGACATATACGTTAAACATTACAGCAGGGATTTGTGTTTTTTTGGGGATTATATTGTTCTTCTCAAAGAAAAAGGTTATCGAGATTTCTTTTACGAATAAAAGAATTTGTGTCCCCCAAAAGAGCATGACACAGCAGGAATATGCCATGCTGTATAAGAGTATACAAAAGGCAAAAAAGCACGGCGGTAAAGATGTCTATTGAAAAAAGGGATCTTTTCAAGCTGCAGAGAAAGATTCTCTGTAACCTTATGGAAATATGGGGATAAAAAACATAGCCGGAGAAAATCCGGCTATGTTTTTTATTCCTCTGAGGCAGTGGCAAGACCTGCTTCTACAGGATCCTCGCCGTTAAGAAGTGTTATAATTATCTGAATTCTTTTATACGCACGCGCCTCATTCTGTCTTGCATATTCATATTCAGCCATGAACATCTCTTCATCATAGCTTTCATTCGTGTATGCATCGCGGAAGCTTTCGGTGGCGACAGTCATATATTCGCTTGCTTCATCTGCTACTGCTTCAAGATAATCAAATTCCTCAGGAAAGTCGAGCTCTGCAAATTCCTGAAACTCTGCGTCAAGCTGGTCAATATATTCCAGAAGCTCATCGACGGCATTGTCAGATTCCGCATCTACACAGTCAATCAGGTAGCTGATATCTGATATGATACAGCAAAAGGCATCAACATCCGCACCAAACCTCTCAATTTCATCGCTGTTTCCGCAGCCTGCCAAAAAAAGCGCAGCAAAAATGGCGACAGCCTTTGATTTTATTCTTATTTTCAAAATTTTCCCTCCATAAAGCATTACATAGCCAAAATTTATCATATTTTATCCTTTTATGCAACTTTTTATGGCAAATATATTAAATCATACCCTTTACGAATATTTTGATGCTGTGCTATAATTTTAATTTAGTTGAACATATAGGTGGTGTCTATGACAAAGGAAGAATTTGAGCTTTACAGTCAGAAAAAAATAATATATCTCGACGGTGCTACCGGTACAAATCTTGTAAGGGAGGGTATGCCGGCGGGAGTATGTCCCGAGGCGTGGATATGCAGCAACAGGGATATAATGCTTAAGCTTCAGAAGGAATATGTCAGCGCTGGGACAGACATACTTTATGCGCCTACGTTTACCGCCAACAGGATAAAGCTTTCTGAATACGGTCTTGCGGACAGACTTGAGGAGATGGTGCATACTCTTGTAGGCATTTCTAAAGAGGCGGCCGGCGAAGCGGCAGACCGCAGGGTTTATGTTGCAGGAGATTTGACGATGACCGGCGAGCAGCTGAAGCCAATGGGCAGTATGGAATTGGAAACTCTCATTGATATTTACAAGGAACAGATTATATGTCTTGAGGCTGCAGGTGTTGATTTGCTGGTGGTTGAAACGATGATGAGTCTTGCCGAGACAAGGGCGGCACTAATTGCGGCAAAGGAAGTAAGCGGACTGCCGGTGATGGCTTCGTTTACCTTTGAAGGTGATGGCCGCACTCTCTACGGCACGGACGCTAAGACAGCTGCCATAGTGTGCGAGAGTCTCGGAGCCTGTGCGGTAGGTGCAAACTGCTCTACGGGTCCGGCTCATATGGCTCAAATCATTTCGGATATGGCTTCAGTAACTAAAGTCCCCATAATAGCCAAGCCAAATGCCGGAATGCCATATCTTAACAATGAGGGAATTACATGCTATGATATGGGAGCGGATGATTTCGCAGAGGAGATGAAGGTGCTTTTGGATGCCGGTGCTGCCATTATCGGCGGCTGCTGCGGAACCACGCCGCAATTTATACGTGAACTATGCTTAAGATATGGAAGAGAGGCCGCGGCGGAGACAGCAAGACGTCCTGACGGAATCAGATATCTTACTTCAGAGAGAAGCACTCTTTCCATTGGACTTGATGATAAATTTATGATTGTCGGAGAACGAATAAATCCCACGGGAAAGAAGCAGCTTCAGGCACAGCTTCGCGAGGGCAGCATGGAAAAGGTGCTACAGTTTGCCGAAGAGCAGGAAAAATGCGGGGCAAAGGTGCTTGATATAAATATGGGCATGAGCGGAATAGATGAAAAGGAAATGATGCTTCGTGCCATTGAGGAGATAAGCGGTGTAACAAGCCTTCCGTTATCACTTGATTCAAGCTATGTTGAAGTGCTCGAGGCGGCGCTCAGACATTACCCGGGCAGAGCGCTTATCAATTCCGTTTCTTTGGAAAAGGAGAAATTTGAGAGGCTTCTGCCGCTTGCAAAAAAATATGGCGCCATGTTTATCCTCTTGCCGCTGTCTGACAGGGGGCTTCCTGAGAATCTGGAGGAGAAAAAAGAAATAATTAAAGCCATATATGACAGAGCCTGCGAACTTGGAATGCGCAGGGAGGACATTATTGTTGACGGTCTTGTGGCTACTGTGGGTGCAAATAAAAGGGCAGCGCTTGAGACGCTTGAGACAATTAAGTATTGTAAGGAGCAGGGCTTTGCCACAATCTGCGGTCTGTCCAATATATCCTTCGGAATGCCTGAGAGAAGCTTTGTAAATACCGCATTCCTTATACTTGCCATACATGAGGGGCTTTCAATGGCCATCGCAAATCCCTCTCAGGAACTGCTAGTCAGCTGTGCTCTTGCTACAGACCTTCTCATGGATAAGGAGGAGGCTGATTTGGCATACATCGAATATGCAGCCCTCATCAGTGAAAAAAAAGAGGCAAAGGAGTCTGCAGCCATGGGTGCGCAGAAGGCTTCGGGCACTTCGGACAGGCAGGAACCTCAAAAGCACAGAGAGCTTTTGAAGGAGGCGGTACTTAAAGGAAACAGGAACGGAATTGCAAAGCTAACAAAGGAGGCGCTGGATGCAGGTGGGAATCCGCAGGAGCTTCTTGACAATATACTTCTGCCGGCGATAAATGAGGTGGGGGAATACTTTGACAAGGGCAAATATTTTCTCCCCCAGCTTATAGCAAGCGCCGAGGCCATGAAAAATTCCATAGCCGTGCTTGAACCGCTGCTTCTAAAGGACAGCTTATCGGACAATATGCCTGTGGTTGTGATAGCAACTGTTGAGGGAGACATACACGACATCGGAAAGAATCTGGTTGCGCTGATGCTGAAAAATTATGGCTTTAAGGTTATAGACCTGGGAAAGGATGTGCCTAAGGAGCGGATAATAGAGGCGGCAAAAGAAAATAATGCACAAATAATTGCACTTTCTGCCCTTATGACAACCACAATGCAGCGGATGAGAGAGGTTATCGCGTATAAAAATGAGAATAATATTTCCGCTAAGGTGATGATAGGGGGCGCTGTAATAACGCAAGAGTATGCAGATGAGATAGGCGCCGACGGATATTCCAGAGATGCTGCGGAGGCAGTCAGGCTGGCACAGCGCCTTATGGGGTAAATGCCGTTTTGGCTTTTTGCTGCTGTTAATATAAATTTTCTTGAAAGGTTTGGTGAAATAAATGAATGGAGCGGACGCTATAATAAAATGTCTTGAGGCTGAGGAGGTCAAAATTGTATTTGGTTATCCGGGTGTTGCAATATGCCCCTTTTATAACAGTATTTTGTCCTCTGATATAAGGACAGTTCTGATAAGAACTGAGCAGAATGCGGCGCATGCGGCAAGCGGAATGGCGCGTATTACCGGCAGACCGGGTGTGTGTGCGGTAACATCAGGACCGGGCGCTACCAATGTGATTACCGGTGTCGCCACGGCATTTGCCGACAGTATTCCCATGATAATAATTACCGGACAGGTAAACAGCGAGCTCCTTGGAAGCGATGTGTTTCAGGAGGCTGATATCACCGGCGCGGTGGAATCTTTTGTAAAGTACAGCTATCTTGTTAAAAATGTAAATGACATACCCAGAGTGTTCAAGGAAGCCTTCCATATTGCAAATACAGGCCGAAAGGGACCAGTGCTTATAGATATTCCCATAGATGTACAGAATGCAGTAATTAAAAATTTTAAATATCCTGAAGGGGAGGTTAATCTGAGAACCTATAAACCCACGGTAAAGGGACATGCCGTACAGATTAAAAAGGTTATAAAGGAGCTTGAAAAAGCAAAACGTCCCATAATATGTGCCGGAGGAGGCGTACTGTTGAGCGAAGCCGAGGGTGAGCTTAGAGCTTTTTCGGAAAAATATCGTATACCGGTCGTCTCAACGATGATGGGGCTTGGAGTGATGCCCACAAAGCACCCTATGTATTTCGGCATGGTGGGAAATAACGGAAAGCCATATGCCAACAAGGCAATGAATGAATCTGACCTCCTCATAATGGTTGGCGCGAGAGTTGCAGACAGGGCGGTAAACCAGCCGGATCTCATCACACATGACAAAGTACTTGTGCATATTGATGTGGACCCCGCCGAGATTGGCAAAAATGCAGGTCCTACAATTCCGCTTCGGTGATGCAAAGCATATCTTTAATGATTTTGCAAAGGAGGAGTTTACCGCAGATTACGAGGAATGGATAAAAACACTTG
>JAJQGF010000146.1 GCA_021200695.1 Lachnospiraceae bacterium | reverse complement strand
CAGCTGCTTATGTGCTCGGGCTATGACCGCTATTTCCAGATTGCCAAATGCTTTAGGGACGAGGATTTACGTGCGGACAGACAGCCGGAGTTTACACAGGTGGACCTTGAAATGTCTTTTGTTGATGTTGATGACGTGATTGACGTTACCGAGCGGATGGTGCAGAGGGTGGGCAGGGAGGCAATCGGTCTTGAGGTAGAGCTTCCATTAAAAAGGATGACATGGAATGAGGCAATGAACCGTTTTGGCTCTGACAAGCCTGATACACGCTTTGGAATGGAGCTTACGGATGTTTCTGACGTTGTAAAGACATGCGGCTTCGGGGTATTTACCTCGGCATTGGAGTCGGGAGGCAGCGTAAGAGGCATAAATGTAAAAGGGCAGGCGGAAATGCCGAGAAAGAAGATTGATGCGCTTGTGGATTTCGCAAAAGGCTATGGAGCAAAGGGGCTTGCATATCTGTCTGTGCTGCCGGATGGTACTTATAAGTCCTCATTTACAAAATTCATGTCTGAGGAGGAAGCGGCTGCACTTGTAAAAAGAATGGACGGACAGCCCGGAGATTTACTTCTTTTTGCGGCCGACAGACTTAAAATTGTCTGGTCAGTATTGGGTGCGCTCAGGTGTGAGCTTGCAAAGCAGCTTGGGCTTGCTGATGATAATAAATTTAACTTTTTATGGGTTACGGAGTTTCCACAGTTCGAGTGGAGCGATGAGGAAAACCGTTTTGTTGCAATGCATCATCCGTTTACAATGCCTATGGAGGAGGATATTCCGCTGCTTGATACTGACAAGGCTGCAGTACGTGCAAAGGCTTATGATATAGTGCTGAATGGCATAGAGCTTGGAGGAGGCAGCGTCAGAATATATCAAAACGATATACAGGAGAGGATGTTTGAGGCTTTGGGCTTTACCAGAGAACAGGCTTATGAAAGGTTTGGCTTCCTTTTAAATGCCTTTAAGTATGGTGTTCCGCCTCATGCAGGGCTTGCAATAGGGCTTGACCGCTTTGTTATGCTGCTTGTAGGGGCGGAGAGCATTCGCGAGGTCATTGCATTTCCTAAGGTTAAGGACGCATCATGTCTTATGACAGAGGCCCCGAATGTAGTGGATGACATTCAGCTTAAGGAGCTTTCCATTCAATGTACGAGCGCAGATATTTAATGTCGGTAAGAGAGCTTACAGATGATGATTGTGATAAAAAAATATGGGATGCGGTTATGGAATGCATCGACGGCGACAGAATAAAAAAGCTTGAAAAGCTTAAAGCTTCTGATAAAAGAGCCGCATCCGCGGGAGGAGGAATTCTGCTTCAATGGGCCTTTTTGGAGTGGGAGACAGTCAGGATAAAGGGGGATGCCGATGACAGGCAGCCCTTTATCTCTCCTGTGAATTTGTTGAATGCTGTGAGAATTATTAAATCAGGAATTAATTTGCCGCGGGATTTTAAAATCTGTTATGGACAGCATGGAAAGCCTTACATTAAAGAACGGCCGTTTTTTTATAATATATCCCATTCCGGTGATTATGTGTTTTGTGCTGTCTCAGACCGGGAGATAGGCGTTGACATACAAAAAAAGGTGCCTGCGGACTTTGTAAGGCTTGCTGAAAGATTTTTTTCTGATAGGGAGGCCGGGGCTTTAAGGGAGAGCAGTGACGATTCCTCTGTGAGGGAGTTGTTTTACCGGCTTTGGACCAGGAAGGAAGCGCTTGGAAAGCTTACCGGGGAAGGGCTGGCAGCCAGCGCGGATAAGTGTGTTCTCGATTTCGATAAAGGGATTGGATGCGAATATATATGGGAAGAATATAATATATCTCCCGATTATAATATAGTCTGCTGCAGAGACAGATATCCTGATATGGAGAATTGATATGAAAAAACTGATGATTTATCTTAATGAATATAAAAAAGAGGCTGTGCTGGCGCCGCTTTTTAAGCTTTTGGAGGCTTTTTTTGAGCTGCTGGTACCGCTTGTGATGGCAAATATAATTGACAGAGGAATTGCTGACCGTGACATGGGGTATATTGGCCGGATGGGTCTGTGTCTTCTTGTATTGGCGCTTGTGGGGCTTATAAGCTCTATTACGGCACAGTTTTTTGCGGCTAAGGCGGCAGTGGGCTTTTCCTCAAAGCTTCGTCAGGCATTATTTGACCATATTCAGGGGCTTGATTATACAAATGTTGACAAAGCCGGAACCTCGACCATGATTACCCGAATGACCAGCGACATTAATCAGGTGCAGTCCGGCGTTAATATGACGCTCAGGCTTTTCCTGCGTTCCCCTATAATAGTGTTTGGCGCAATGATAATGGCATTCACTATTGATGTAAAGAGCGCAATGGTATTTGTGGCCGTCATTCCTCTTTTGGCGATAACGGTATTTGGTATTATGCTCGGCACCAGACCCCTGTACAGAAAGGTACAGGAGAGATTGGACGCAGTGCTTCAAATTACCAGAGAGAACCTCACAGGTGTGCGCGTAATCCGGGCATTTCATCAGGAGGATAAGGAAGAGGAGGCTTTTAAGGAAAACAATTCCGCTCTTGCCGCCCTGCAGATGTATGTGGGAAGAATTAGCGCCTGCACCAATCCACTGACATATATTGTTGTAAATTCTGCAATTATTTTTCTTATATATATAGGTGCGATTCAGGTAAATGCAGGAGCTCTTACGCAGGGTGAGGTAGTCGCCATAATCAATTATATGTCCCAGATACTGGTCGAGCTTGTAAAGCTTGCAAATCTTATAATAACTATGACAAAGGCTCTGGCAAGTGCGGACAGAGTGGCGTCTGTTTTTGACATTGTAAATGAGGATACTTCATATGCCGTGGAAGGTACACGGGACGGAGGCGCCGAGGGATATTTGATTTTTGAACATGTATCACTGACCTATTCAGGAGCGGGAGGAGAGACGCTGCATGATATAAGCTTTACTGCAAACAGGGGAGATACGGTTGGTATTATAGGAGGCACAGGCTCAGGAAAAACCTCGCTTATTAATCTTATACCCAAATTCTATCCGGTGACCGGCGGCGCAATATATCTTGAGGGAAGAAACCTTATGGATTATACCGATGATGAGCTGAGGGCAAAAATCGGTGTTGTACCTCAGAAGGCAGTCCTTTTTAAGGGCACCGTGCGAAGTAATATGCAGTGGGGCAAGCCTGATGCCACTGACGGGGAGATGTGGGATGCGATAGATATCGCTCAGGCAAGAGAAGTGGTTGAGGGAAAGGACGGGAAACTTGACGCACTTATCACCCAGAATGGAAAGAATCTGTCAGGGGGACAGCGTCAGAGACTTACCATAGCGCGTGCGCTTGTTAGAAAGCCTGAGATACTTATTCTTGACGACAGCGTATCTGCGCTTGATTATGCAACTGATGCGAAGCTGCGCGCTGCTCTTAGTGCTGCAAAGGATACGATGACAACATTTATTGTATCGCAGAGAGCCTCCACTATCAGAAATGCGGACATGATAATAGTTCTGGAGGATGGAGAAATGGCAGGCATCGGTACACATGAAGAGCTGCTGAAGAACTGCAACGTTTATCAGGAAATTTATTATTCACAATATCCTGATGAGGAGAAGGCTTAGCAAATTGAGGTCGGTGCGGAGAATCACACTGATGTGCCGGTTTTTATAGGACTGTTTGTTTCCGGGCGAAAACGAACGGCTCTGATGTAAGGATGAAATCGCCCGGAAATGAGGTTTAATATGCCGGACAAGGACATGGAATTAAAAAATAAAAGTCAGTCGGAGACATTGAGAAAGGTGCTTCGCTATATCAGAAAATACAGGTTTGCAGTGCTTTTATCCATATTTCTCGCAGCGCTTACGGTGGTATCCACGTTGTATGTTCCCATATTGACAGGAGATGCGGTGGATTTGCTGTTGGGCAGGGGATTGGTGGATATGACTGCCATAATAAATATTATGATAAAAATAGCAGTTGTTATGTTAATTACTGCCGCCGCACAATGGGTTATGAATACATGCAATAATTATATCACTTATCATGTAATCAGGGATATCAGGGAGGATGCTTTTAAAAAGCTGGAGATTCTGCCCTTAAAGTATCTCGACTCAAAAGCATATGGCGATATTGTAAGTCGTGTCATAGCTGATGTGGATACCTTTGCAGACGGACTGTTAATGGGCTTTACCCAACTATTTACGGGTGTGCTCACTATATTTGGAACTCTGGGCTTCATGCTTATGACCAATGTGGCAATTACACTTGTGGTAGTTTGTATTACGCCTGTGTCCTTCCTTGTTGCAAGGTTTATAGCAAAAGGAACATATACTATGTTTAAAGAACAGACTGTTGTGCGTGGAGAGCAGACATCTTTGATAGAGGAAATGATAGAAAATCAGAAGATAGTAAAGGCTTTTTCAATGGAAGGTTCTGTTAAGGAGCAGTTTAAGGAAATAAATGGAAGGCTTAATGGCTGTTCGCTGAGGGCAATCTTTTTTTCCTCAATAACCAATCCTGCAACACGCTTTGTCAACAGCCTTGTCTATGCCGGAGTTGGCATATGCGGCTCTTTCTTTGCAATCAGGGGCGGCATAAGCGTAGGTCAGCTTTCAATTTTTCTGAGCTATGCCAATCAGTACACAAAGCCTTTTAATGAGATTTCCGGTGTAATTACCGAGCTGCAGAACGCAATTGTGTGTGCCTCCAGAATTTTTGAGCTTATAGAGGAGGAGCCACAGACTCCGGACAGCGAGGAGGCAATAGTGCTTGAGCATGCAGATGGAAATGTAGAGCTAAGGAATGTATATTTTCAGTACACTCCTGAAAAAAAGCTTATACAGAATTTTAATCTGTCGGTAAAGCCGGGGCAAAGGGTAGCAATAGTCGGGCCGACGGGATGCGGCAAGACCACAATAATCAATCTGCTTATGAGATTTTATGACGTAAACAGCGGGGGCATCATCGTGGACGGCACTGATATAAGGGATATCACCAGAGGAAGTCTTAGAACAAGCTATGGAATGGTTCTTCAGGAGACATGGCTGCGCTCGGGAACGATTCGTGATAATATTTGCATGGGCAGACCCGGTGCTGCGGATGAGGAAATCATTGCAGCCGCTAAGGCAGCTCATGCCCACAGCTTTATAAAGCGTCTGCCAGAGGGCTACGACACGGTTATCAATGAAGACGGAGGCAGCCTTTCACAGGGACAAAAACAGCTGTTATGTATTGCCAGAGTGATGCTGTGTCTTCCTCCAATGCTAATTCTTGACGAGGCAACCTCATCTATAGATACGAGGACGGAGGTAAAGATTCAGAATGCCTTTGCCACCATGATGAAGGGCAGGACGAGCTTTATCGTTGCACACAGGCTTTCGACTATCAGAGAGGCTGATGTGATTCTTGTGATGAAGGATGGAAATATTATTGAGCAGGGCAGTCATGAAAGCCTTCTGGCGCAGGGAGGATTTTATTCTGAGCTTTATAACAGCCAATTTGTGCAGACTGCATAATAACAGGTGTTTTATTAAAGCTTTATTAAAGTGACCGTACTGAAGTCTGAATTTTTTCACATAAATAAGCCTTCCACATATTATATTAAAAAAGTGTGGGAGGTATTTTTATGCCTTTAATTGTGTTAGATGCCGGACACGGAGGCGTCAATCCGGGAGCTGTATACAATGGACGTCAGGAGAAAGATGATGTGCTGAACCTTACCCTGGCTGTCGGAGAAATTCTTGAGAGAAACGGAGTGGACGTATATTATACGAGAACCACGGATATATATGAATCACCTTCGCAGAAGGCGCAGGAGGGAAATGCGGCAGGAGGGGATTATTTTGTGTCAATCCACAGGAATTCAAGTCCTTATCCCAATCAGTATACCGGAGTGGAGACACTTGTGTATAATCGCTACAGTGAGGCCGCGAGACTGGCATACAATATTAATTCCAGACTTGAGCAGGTAGGATTTGAGAATCAGGGTGTTAATGAGAGGCAGAATCTTGTGGTGCTTAACAGCACACAGATGCCGGCAGTGCTTGTGGAGGTGGGATTTATAAATACAGATGCGGACAATTCACTGTTTGACTCAAGATTTGATGAAATTGCGCAGGCTATAGCTGACGGCATATTGGAAACAGTATGGAGTTAAAACGGAATTGCCGGCAAGACGCAGGTAATTTTACAAAAATATTACAAACAAATTACAATTCCCCGATATTATGTGATTTTTACAGGTGCTAGTATTTGCTTGTACTTGAAAACAAAACAAAATTTTCGGAGGAAAAGTATTATGAAAAAGAACAGCTGTAAACTTATTGCTCTGATTGGAGCATGTGTACTTTTAACAGGAGCTCTCACGGGCTGCGGTAATTCTGACAGCAGTGCATTTCAGGGCGTATCTGCATCACAGGAATCAACTCAGTCGACTCAGGCGGCTTCATCTCAGGAGAGTTCTCAGGCGGCACAAGATGCGGGGACACAGACCTCTGCACTCTCCGGCACGATAACAATGTCAGGCAGCACCTCAATGGAGAAGCTTGCAACCGCTCTCTGCGAGGCATTTATGGAGAAATATCCTGATGTAACGGCAACGGCTGAATTTACCGGTTCGGGCGCGGGCATTGAGGCAGTAAGCGCGGGAACGGTAGATATCGGAAACTCATCAAGAAATCTTAAGGATGAGGAAAAAGAGGCGGGAGTTGCAGAGAATATTGTAGCAATTGATGGAATTGCAGTTTGCGTCACTCCTGACAGCAGTGTTACAAACCTTACCAAAGATGAGCTTATAAGCATCTACACCGGAGAAATTGCAAATTGGAAGGATTTAGGTGGAGATGATGAGCCTATAGTAGTGGTAGGGCGTGAAGCCGGTTCAGGCACAAGAGGAGCCTTTGAGGAGTTGCTTGGAATTGAAGATGCATGCAATTATGCCAATGAGCTTGACTCAACCGGAGCTGTTATTGCAAAGGTTGCATCTACTCCGGGCGCTATAGGATATGCTTCACTCGACGCAATTGACGATACTGTAAAGGCTGTAAGCCTTGAGGGCGTTGAAGCTACGGCGGAGAATATCAAGGCCGGAAGCTATTTTCTGTGCAGACCCTTCGTAATGGCTACAAAGGGCGAGATTTCAGAGCAGAGCGAGCTTGTTCAGGCATGGTTTGAATTTGTACTTGGCGATGAGGGCCAGGCAATTGCGGAAAATATTGGATTGATTACCGTACAGTAAAAGGATACATAGGATGAATAGTGAAACCAAAGCTTTTAAAGCCTCGATATTGGGCAGTAAAAATAAAAAAGCAGTGGTAGAGACTGCGGCACAAATAGTTTTTACTGTTTGTGCCCTGTTTGCTTGTGCGGCAGTTTTTTCTATCACTCTATATATGCTGATAAGCGGAGCGCCGGCAATATTTCAGGTGGGTCTTAAGGAAATTCTTTTCGAAACTGTCTGGGCGCCGACGGCTGCGGAGCCGAAATATGGAATTTTATATGTAATTTTGACTTCTATTATAGGAACAATGCTTGCAATACTTATAGGTGTGCCCATTGGGCTTTTGACGGCGGTGTTTCTTGCGGAGCTCGCACCTAAAAAGACAGCAGGTATATTAAAGTCTGCTGTTGAGCTGCTGGCAGGTATTCCTTCCGTTGTCTACGGACTTCTCGGAATATACCTTTTGAATCCGGTAATGTATAAGCTTGAAAAGCTTGTATTTGCAGGCTCGGCTACGCATCAGTATACGGGAGGCGCAAACCTTTTATCTGCAGTGATTGTGCTGGCGATAATGATTCTTCCTACTGTAATAAATATAAGCGAGACCTCGCTGAAAGCAGTACAGCCGGGTATAAAGGCGGCGTCACTTGCATTGGGCGCATCACATATACAGACAATTTTTAAAGCAATTATTCCTGCAGCAAAATCAGGAATTATGACTGCGGTTGTGTTGGGAGTCGGCAGGGCAATAGGCGAAGCAATGGCTATAACGCTTGTATCGGGAAGCAGCGTTAATATGCCTCTGCCGTTTAACTCGGTAAGATTCCTGACAACTGCCATAGTCAGCGAAATGAGCTATTCCCAGGGACTGCACAGAAAAGTGCTTTTTACCATAGGACTTATACTCTTTGTTTTTATTATGTTTATAAATATAGTGCTTAATAAAATACTGAACAAGGAGGAGAAGGGAAATGACTGATTTGCGCAGCGCCTCGTCGATTATGGTAAAGAAAAAACGTCCGGTCGATACACTGCTTACAGTGGCAATCTATGTGTCCGCGTCAATTTCAGTAATCCTTCTAATCGGCATAATAGGATACGTGTTTGCAAAGGGATACCGCACTGTAACGTGGAGCTTTCTGACCACGGTGACGAGCGCCTTAAAGCAGACTGTGGGTATACTTGGAAACATAGTAAACACACTCTACATTATAGTGATAACGCTGTTAATATCAACCCCATTGGGTGTGGGAGCAGCAATTTACCTTAATGAGTATGCAAAGCCCGGAAAGCTTGTAAGGCTGATTGAATTTACAACAGAGACGCTTTCCGGAATACCTTCAATAATATTCGGACTTTTTGGAATGGTATTTTTTGGAGAGACGCTTGGGCTGTCGTATTCAATATTGACGGGCTCATTTACTCTTACCCTGATGGTATTGCCGCTTATCACAAGAAATACTCAGGAGGCATTGCGCACTGTACCGGACAGCTATAGAAATGGTGCATTGGGTATGGGGGCTACAAAGTGGCATATGATACGGACTATCCTTCTGCCCTCATCAATGCCGGGAATAGTAACAGGTGTTATTCTTGCAATAGGAAGAATAGTTGGAGAGTCGGCTGCACTTCTGTTTACAGCTGGAAGCGCATATACGCTGCCAAGATTTACTGACAGCCTTGCGGATAATATAGGGAAAATGCTCGAAAAGACAACTCAGTCAGGAGGAACTCTGACCATTGCGCTTTATCTGCGTATGCAGAACGGAGAGTATGATATCGCGTTTGGAATTGGCTGTGTGCTTGTTGTGATAGTCCTGGTTATAAACATGCTCACTAAGCTGCTTGCGGAAAAGCTCAAGCCGATAAAAAATTAAATCGTGATTTGTTCAAGGAGAAAATATGAATAATGCAGAAAACAGTAAAATTTCAGTGAAGGAGCTTAATCTTCATTATGGTGAGCACCATGCGCTTAAGTCGGTAAATATGGAAATCAAAAATAATTCCATAACTGCTTTTATC
>JAJQGF010000036.1 GCA_021200695.1 Lachnospiraceae bacterium | reverse complement strand
AAGCTACAGATATCTTTTCCGGCAAGTTCCGTGCAGTCAAGCCACATAAGATAAGTCGCCTCGCATGGAAGCACCTTTATCACAGGAAGCCTCTCGCAAATAAATTTATATACTGTCTGCTTATTTACATATAAATATTCCCTGAGCTCATCAAGCCAGTCTCCACATCCGGTAAATGCCGCCACAGCAACATCTGTGGCAAAAATATTGGGTTCTGCGACCTCATCATTGTTAAGCCCTCTCCATATTTTATGTCTTAGAGCCTCGTCAGGTACCGATACCGCCGCGCTCTGTATTCCGGCAATGTTAAATGCCTTAGTCGGCGCAATACAGGTCACGCTTATTCTTTTGCAGAGCTCTGACACGGACGCAAAGGGTATGTATTCCACCCCGGGATTCGTAAGGTCGCAATGTATCTCGTCAGAAATCACCGTCACATGGTACCTTTCACATAACTCGCCAATCCTCACAAGCGTCTCCCGATCCCATACCTTACCCACAGGATTCTGCGGATTGGAAAGTATCATAAGTGAGGTCTGCGGCTCCGAAAGCTGCCGCTCAAGCATGTCCCAATCCACCATATAACCGCCGTCCTTGTAAAGCAGCCGATTCTCCACTATATTCCTTCCGTTGTTGTGAATGGAATTGAAAAAAATATTGTAGCAGGGAGTCTGCACCAGCACATTTTCGCCTGCGGCAGTAAGCCTCCTTACAGCACTGGAAATTGCCGGAACCACTCCCGTAGTAAAAATGAGCCATTCCTTTTCCATTGTGAAGCCATGCCTGTCCCTCCACCAGCCGATGTAAGCCTCATACCATTCATCAGGTATAATGGAATATCCGAATATGCCATGCTTTAAGCGGTCTGCAATCGCATCTCTTATGGCAGGCGCCGCCTGAAAATCCATATCCGCCACCCACATGGGAAGCTCTTGCTCCGATACCTCCCACTTCAGCGAGCCGGTATTTCTCCTGTCTGTTACAATGTCAAAATTATATGCCATAATCAGTCCCCGTCACAATTCTCGTTGCGTTTACATCCACTTTATCCTTCTCCATGATAAGCTCACCTATTTTTTCAGCTTTTATAATGCCTCCGGAAGGATTTTTTACACTGTCTATCCCTCCTGTAATCTCTGCGTCCACCGTGGAGTATTCAAATGAAAGCGTTGTGTTAAGCAGCCTGCAGCCCTTCATAACAACATTTTCCATGTAACACATTCCCTGAAGGCTTTCAATGGTGCAGTTTATAAAGGTGACATTTTTGGAATTCCATCCAAGATATTCTCCATATATATATGAATCGTATACCGTCACATTCTCGCAGTTCCAGAACGCATCCTTTGAAAGCATCTGCGCATTGTGCATCTCTATATTTTTGCAGCCGTCAAAGCAGTAATTCCCTGCAATTTTGAAATTATTAATGCTTATGCCCTCACAATTCATTCCAAAGTAATCGCCTTTTACGGATACATCTAAAAGCTCGGCGTCCCTACAGCTCCACATGGTTTCCCCTGCATTGGGAAAATCCGCATTTTTGAGCCTCATTCCTCTTACTCTTCTGAAGCCCTTCGGTGCTTCATACATACAGTTCTCAAGAGAAATATTCTCCGTGTACCATATTCCGGCTCTCGCCATTTCGGCAAATGTGCAGTTTTTTACCTCTACATTCCTGCAATACCAAAATGGATATTTCCACTGAAACGAAGAATTTTCAACATAAATATCAGAGCTCTCCTTAAGCGGAGATTCTCCGTCCGCAAATATTGAACAATTTATATTAAGCCCGCTGCTTCCAAATAAAGCTCTCTCTCCGGTAAACCTTTCTCCACTTATCTCCCGCATAATTAAATCTCCTGTTATCCAACTTAATCACTTATATATTATTCATCTTTCCTGAAATGCTCCGCCCTGGCCTTCAATTCCTCCAGCGCCTCCCTGAATTTACGGGAGGTCATGGTAGGATTGGAGAGTATAAGCTCTCTCTGAAAAAAATCCTTTAAGGAGCCCAATCTGCTTCTTTCCTCCAGATTGTTAAGGTATTTTGTAAGAAGCTCCTGATATTCGTTTCTTACGCTGTCCCAATACTCCGAAGGCTTTACGGAGGTTATTTCCTTTATTCTGTCAAGCTTATCATCAATGCTAAGCTTAAGGTCCTCCATACGAAGCCCGACGCTTTCCCTTTTCTCATTGATATTATCCGTTATTCCCGCCTTATAGACAGAAATGTCCTCATTTACAAGCGCTATAATTACATCAAGACGCCTCTGTATGCGTTCAAGCTCCTCTCTGGCCTTTTCCATTTTGATAAGCACATCCCTCAAATCCATTGCAGCCTTGAAGGAAAGCGCAAAATCGGCAGCTATTGCAACGGTAGCCACATATGTTATAACAGTAAGCAGATTATATGGTATCATAAATACAATTTTTTCAACCCATTTATGCACAAACTCTGTCATAAGAATAGTCAGCACACCCCATGTCAGAGATGAGCCAAGACATATATGTCCCCGGAAATTAAACCTCTGATTTGAATAATCCCAATAACGTACCTTGAAAAGTGCCTCCATAGCAACACCCGTGACATACTCAAGAGCTGTTGCACCTATACAGCCCGCCACATATGTAAGAAAAATGTCATTCTGAAAAGGCATTGAAACAACAAGCATCATTATAGCGCCGGTACCATATAACGGAAGAAAAGGCCCACGCATAAAGCCTCTGTTCACCAGCTGTCTGTTTTTAATCGATACATATGCCGATTCAAAACACCATCCGAAAAAGCAATAAAAATAAAAAAAGAACATCCACTGTACTATACTGTAATTATACATTCTTATCTCCATCCCAAAGCTGTTTTATCTCAGGTATATCCGGAGTGTCTTTATCTGTATACCAAAATTTCAGCACATAGCTTCCCTTTTCTTGTCTGTCCGGGCTCTCCTGCCAAAACAAACCTTCCATAGCCTCTGGCATTGACAGTCTCACCTGCCCTTATTATCCTTGAGTTGTTCTCACAAAGCCTTCCGTCCACAAATACTCTGCCGCTTCTAAAAAGTTCAAGACACTCTCCGCGGGATTTATTATATACCCTTGCAATAATTGCATCAAGTCTCATCGAAGCAACCTGAATATTTATCCTTTCAGGCTCCTCGTCGGGTATATCGGCAATGCTGTCCGTAATCGTACATTTTACGTTGGTATGCTTTACCCTGTCAAGGCTGCCGCATATAAATTCTGCCACCTTATCCAGACAAAAAAAATATGCTTCTTTATCCGCAGTCTTTATATCTCCTATTGTATCCCTCTCTATTCCCAATCTCATAAGAGCCCCCAGATAATCCCTGTGAGAAAGCTTATCGGCAAATTTGGGCAATACAGGACATACATGTATACACCTTATCGGAAAATCAACCTCATACCCGAATTCCTCCGGATTACCGAAACGGATTACTCTTCTCTCTGCATTCTCAAAGCCTCCAAACAGCTTAACTCCTGCATACTTAAGCTCACCCTCCATCTGCCTGAAGGTCTCCTGCCCGCTAAGTCCTAAAAACGCAGTAAACGTATAAATACCCTGTCTGGATGATTTATCCGCAAGCTCCGCAAATCTGTTTTTTAATTGCTGTATTTCCCTTTCACCCTCAGAGGCCATGGCTCACCCCACCTTAACCGATAAATATTTCTTCATATACAAAACCGCTTCCGAAATCACTGGGAGCGGTTTTGTATATTCATTCTCATTTAATTGAAGCTGATTACCGCTTCCTTTGGCGCTTTGGTCTTTTCAACGCTGATTGCATGAAGTACCGGACCTTCGCCCTTATAATCCTCCCAATATTCCTTTTTAACCGTTGCCGTGACCTCAACCCATTCCTTCTGTTTCAATTCATCCGCACCCTCATATTTACATGCATAACCGAGAAATGCCATATCATCCGCGCAGCAGGTCATAGCCATCCTGCCGGGTACAAAATATCCCTTCGGAAAACTATCAGGCTTTAAAACCATTGCTGCAAAACGGATTTTTTTGCCATCATATCTTTCAAGATGGTCCATTGAATCCAGATACCAGATGCCATAGCCCTGATTGTCAAGCTCAATAATCTCCTGCTTCAAATCGTATGGAAGGTCCTCCTCAAAGATTTCATCTATCTCTCCGTTTGAATCTTCAAAAATAACATCAGCAGAAGGATTTACCGCCTTGATATTACGCTTATACGTGTTAAGCTGTTCCCTTACGGAATCACATCTGTTAAAAATTATCATCTCGGACTTTCTTAGCATTTCCGCAAGAAGTGAACGCATATTGGTATAATACATCTGGAAGGTGGAGGCATCTATGGTCGTTATCTGCTGCTCGACTCTCCAATACCATGGAAGCTTCATATTTTTGAAGTTCCACATGCCATTATACTCTATAATAATTCTCTCAGGCCTGTGTTTTTTCTCAAGCTCTGTCAGACGTCCCGTATTAAAATCCTGCTCTTCCTCTATTGTCTCAAGTACCGTACGGCTTTTTAAAAGAAGTGCCTCATCGTATTCGTTTTCACCCTCCTCACAGACAATTAACAGGGTTTTGCCCTTTATCTGAAAATAAGGCTGATTAAGGGTAAACGTGATAAACTCGGTTTTTCCACTCTCAAGAAAACCATTTATAATATATACAGGTTTCATTTTATCGCCTCCATGCCGTCGTCTACCGGCCTTCGCAATCCTGCATTGTCACAGCAAAATCATATTATTTAACACGGAACAGCTCACTCAGCCTGTCCTCGTTCAGTTCCGCGCCAATAACGCAGAGCTTCCCCGTAACCTCGGGCTTTCCGCTTCTAATATCATGCTCACCCGGAACATAATCATAATAAATCCATTCTGTATCTCCTGCCGGAACCATTCCCTTCGCACGAAGTATTGTGCCGTACTCTCCGCTGTCAAGGCCGGTAAGGATTTTCTCTATCTCTTCGCTGCTGTATACATTCGGAGTCTCAGCCCCCCAGCTTGTAAACACTTCATCAGCATGATGGTGGTGCTCATGATGGTGGTGCTCATGTCCACACTCATCATCATGGTGATGATGCTCATGGCAGCATTCCTCGTCATCATCGTGATGGTGCTCATGGCAGCATTCTCCGTCATCATCGTCATCATGGTGATGGTGCTCATGGCAGCATTCCTCGTCATCACCGTCATCATGGTGATGTTGATGATGATGCTCAGGCTCAAGCTTTGCCTTGTCCATCATTTCCTGAAGCAAATCCTCAATTCTGTCTGCGCCCTCGATTGTATCAAGCACAGTCTTTCCATCAAGCCGGGCAAGGGGCGTGGTAATTATTGCCGCCTGAGTGTTATACTCACGAATCAGCTCAACGCACTCTGAAATCTTCTCTGCAGAAAGCTTATCAGTTCTGCTTAAAATTATAGTACCCGCATACTGAAGCTGATTTACGAAAAACTCTCCGAAATTTTTTATATACATTTTACATTTTGAAGCATCTACTACTGCAACCGCACTGTTAATCTGCACATCAAGAGTTCCCGTAACGCCTTCAACAGCCTTTAAAACATCGGAAAGCTTGCCTACTCCCGAAGGCTCAATGAGTATTCTCTCCGGAGAATAGCTCTCTATAACCTCCTTCAGTGATGTGCCGAAATCACCTACAAGCGAACAGCAGATGCATCCAGAGTTCATTTCCTTAATTTCAATGCCGGACTCCTTTAAAAAGCCTCCGTCAATGCCAATCTCACCAAACTCATTCTCTATAAGCACTGTCTTGTTTCCGTCCAATGCCTCCTTTAAAAGCTTCTTGATGAGAGTAGTTTTTCCCGCTCCCAGAAAACCGGATACTACATCAATTTTTGTCATTTTATACCTCATTTCCGCGCATTTTATATATAAGCGTATGACGGACAGCGCAGACCGTGCAGAACGCATGAGAAAATAAGCCTTAAGGCTTATATTTTACCGTTTTTTATTTTCTACCTTTAAGAGCTGCTTGTCAATATTATACTTCTAAAACTTTTCTGAAATTTAATAACCGGCACCAATCCTCTCCACAGGCATATGCTGCCGCCATCTCAAATATAAACAGAACTGCCCCGAAAATGCGGAGCAGCCCTGTGCATGTAAGCGAAACGATAAGCCGGGTTATGTCGTTGAACAATCATCTATCTGGTACGTCCGTTGCCGGACGCATCTAGCGACCCACCTGAAGACAGGCCGGGCAAGCCTATCGTCTTCAATTTGGTCTTGCTTCGGATGGGGTTTACATGGCTCCGCCCGTTACCGGACGGACGGTAGTCTCTTAAGCTGCCTTTCCACCCTTGCCGTCTACCCGGCACAGCCAAGCGGCGGCGGTATATTTCTGTTGCACTTTCCTTGGAGTTGCCTCCACCGGATGTTATCCGGCATCCTGCCCTGTGAAGCCCGGACTTTCCTCACCCATACTCTCACAGCATGGGCGCGATTGTCTGTCTCACTTACACATAATGTATTATATAGACAAGCAGTAAAAAAAGCAAGCGGACAAATTACACCCTGAAGCAGCTTCCTCCCACAAATTCACGGCATATTGAATTATTGGGAAGGTTTTCGCTTGGCACACTCAAAAAATAATCGAGAAATTTGAGCAGCCTTTTTGCCTCATAATATTCGGGCTCATCCTTGGATATTTTAAAAAGCAGAGGCTCTGCAAACGGCTTGAGTACAGCAAGCTCATAAATCAAAACCGAATTGAACATTGCATCCGCCTCCTCCTGAAAAGGAAAAATATTCTCCTCCTCTCCTCGCCTGACAGAAGGCCACATGCTTATTGTTCTCCTGGCATCTGCGCCTCTCGTTCTTGCATCCCTGACCAAACGTCTCAACAGCCTTCCATCGGTCGTAGGTATTCTGTTATGCTCATCAATATTTATATTTGTCAGCGCGCTGATATATATTTTATACTTGCTTTCGGCGGGCAGAGCATAAGACATCTTCTCGTTAAGTCCGTGTATACCCTCTATTACAAGAATGTCGTCTGAGCCAAGCTGCATATAGTTTCCGTGGTACTCTCTCCTTCCAATCTTAAAATTAAAGGTTGGAAGCTCAATGCGCTCCCCTGCAAGAAGCTTTGTCATGTCCTCGTTAAATTTCACGGTATCTATTGCGCCAAGACATTCAAAATTGTAATCGCCGTTTTCATCTCTGGGCGTAAGCTCCCTGTCAACAAAATAATCATCAAGAGCAATAGGATGAGGTGTCTTTCCCATAGTCCTCAGCTGTATTGACAATCTGTGTGAAAAGCTCGTTTTGCCCGATGAAGAAGGCCCCGCTATCATAACAAACTTTACCCCGTTTCTGTCAACAATATCCCTCGCAATCTCACCTATCCTTCTCTCCTGCTCCGCTTCCTGAACAAGTATAAGGTCGTTCATCTCGCCGTCGCATATCCGGTCATTAAGGTCTCCTACTGATTCAAGTCCGATTCCGGCTCCCCATTTTTCCGACTCCCTCAGCGTCTCATAGAGCTTTCTGCGCTCACTGAAGGGTTCAACCACAGTGGGGTTATTTCTGGTAGGAAGAAGCAGCATAAATCCATCCTCGTAAGAAATCACATCAAACCATCTGACATATCCGGCATTCGGCAGCATATAGCCGTAATAATAGTCATAATACCCGTCAATTTCATAAATATTTACCGACGAGCTCCTTCGGTAATGAAACAGCTTCTCCTTATCAGTCATGCCCTTTTTCCTAAACAGCTCTATAGCGTCATCTATAGGATATGACTTTTTCATAAATGGAAGCTTACGCGCGACAGCATCAAGCATGCGGGCCTTGATTTTTGAAGCATTTTCCCCGGTTGCCTCTATCATGCCGTTCGGATTTATAAATGAGCCATGCCCTATGGCAAAATCCACACGGCATCTCTGGGCTGCCTCGGCGCCGAACACGTCATAGACTCCTTTTAAAAATAACATTGTTGCTGTTCTTACATATGTTTTATATCCGACCTCATCCCTAAGCGTAAAGAAATCAATTTTGCAGTCCCTTGTAAGCCTTTTAAAAAGCTCTCTTATTTTTCCGTTTGCCGCGGCAACGGCAATCAGATTGCCATATTCCTGCTGATACTCCTCCGCCACCTGCTCATATGTGGTTCCCTGCGGATAAGTCTTCTCTTCACCATTTACGGTAACCCTATACATTATATTTCCGCCTTTCTTAACCCGCCGTTTTTGTCCGGCATATTATGTTTCTCCCATAATGCCTAATGCAGCCCTTATACAACAGATTTCATGGCTCAGCCCGTCAAGCCTTGCCTCCGCCCTTGTACCGCCTTTTTTTAGAAGGCTCTGCTCAAGCTCCGTTCTTGCCTCAAGAGTCTCCGTAAGAAAATTTATAAGCACCGGGGAGCTCTTTTTAATGTTCCACTCCCCATATCTGTCATAAAGCTCACCGACGCTTACTCCGGCATACATCTCTCCGTCTTCGCCGGCGTTCTCTTTTGAATGCACCGCCTTCATAATAAAATAATATTTGCCGCCCTCAAATACCATTTCCTCATCTGTAATATAATATCCGCCCATTCGCAGTTTATTTCTGAATTCAAACAGCTCAGACTGTGGCTGCAGAAGCAGCTCCGAAAAATCCTCAAGCTTCTCGCCCGCCTCCGAAAGTATTCTGAGCATAAGCCTGCCCCCCATACCGGCGCATACAAGCACATCCGCCTCGCCCCGCCGGTAATTTTCCAGACCGTCTGACAGTCTGGTATCTATGTAATCATTAAGTCCAAGCTCAGCTATATGCTCACGCGCTCCGGACAGAGGTCCGCTTCCTACATCCATTGCAAGCACATGAGGACAAAGTCCGCTCTGTACAAGAAAGATTGGAACAAAACCATGGTCGCAGCCCACATCGACCACTCTGCTTCCCTTTTTCACCATTCCGCACAGCATTGTAAGACGTTTGGAAAGCTTATTCATCAGTCAAGGTAATCCTTCAGCTTGCGGCTGCGGCTGGGATGGCGGAGCTTTCTGAGCGCTTTGACCTCTATCTGTCTGATGCGCTCACGAGTTACATTAAACTCCTTTCCAACCTCCTCAAGAGTACGGGCTCTGCCATCGTCAAGTCCAAAGCGGAGCCTTAAGACCTTCTGCTCTCTCTCGGTAAGAGTTCCCAGAACCTCAACAAGCTGTTCCTTAAGCAGAGTAAATGCAGCGGCATCCGCAGGCACAGGCACATTGTCATCCTGGATAAAATCTCCAAGATGGCTGTCCTCCTCCTCTCCGATAGGTGTCTGAGACACCGAAAGGAGAGGAGGAGGGCAGCCATCGTGGAGATTTTATA
>JAJQGF010000018.1:3392-9377 GCA_021200695.1 Lachnospiraceae bacterium | reverse complement strand
ATAATATATGTTAAAGAGCCATTTTCCTGCGCAATGCCCTGCGATGCACGTCCAATCCGATTATTAAGCAGCTGTTGAGCATACTTGCCATCAATATCATCTAAAGACGGCATATCCTCATTAATATCTAAAAATATATCCGAAAAATCATATGAAGTTAAATAAGCCTCATTAGAATTAATTTTATACAATTCTAACAACATCTTTAATAACAAAAGGTATGGCTTAAATATTTTCAAATCTCTCCCGGAATTCTTCTGTGTACTTGGAATTGGATACTGCCACATGCACAGGAAATAATTCATATAACAGGACGCTAACTGTTCATTATGTGAAGTGTAAATTTCTTCAAGCAATTTATTCTCAACCAGAACTCCACTGTCGTCAGTCTGAATTAGGCCTAAAAAATTTATTGGCGTAATAATCTGACCAAAATACTTTCGCTCATGCTTTTTACCGAAATAATCATCACAAAAATCGTACACGTCATCATACTTCCTGCCTCTTGCCGCCCTTACAAACTCATAGAGTGACTTTTCCCTCAAAAAAACATTCTTTGCGGTTACATTCTGTACCCTTCCCACACCCAAATTTATATTCAATTACATATCCTCCAAAGTCTTTTTAATTACCTTCGCCAAAGCCTGCGCCATCAATGGTGGTACTGCATTTCCAACCTGCTTATATTGTTCAGTCCTTGAACCCTTAAAAATAAAATCATCCGGAAATGACTGAATTCTGGCAGCTTCACGCACTGTAAATGTCCTTGACTGTTCAGAATCTGGATGAATAAACAAATTCCCATCCTTATATAGATGTGCAACAACTGTTTTTCCTGGTTTATCAAATTCCTGCACGGTATATCTATTGCCAAAATGCTCCGGATTATGATGCACCAAGTCAGGACGTACCTCCTGCAAATCCTTTAATTGCCACTTATTTTCACTTAAAATCCTGTAACGCTCCCGGTCCTTATCATTATGTCTTCGTGCTACATGGTTATGTATAACTCCATCTTTACTTACTATCTTATCAAGGTAATCATTTTTAACTGAATTATCCCTATGTGAAATTTCAGTTCCTGCACCAGCTTTCAATTTTGGCAAATCTGAAATAGCCTCCCGAACTGTTACATATTTTTTTGTTCCATTTTTGCCATCCACTGAATGTGTTTTTGAAATAAGCTTATAAATTTCTTCCGGAGTGGTCTTTATTTTCCCACCCTTTTTTATGCCAATAATTATTACTCTTTCCCGCAATTGCGGAACTCCATAATCTGCAGCATCTAAAAGTAAAATATCAGGGTCATCGACTACATCATATGTTTTTCTCATTTCTGATATAATCTTTTCAAAAATCCTTACGCCTTGAGGTCTGGCCGTCAATATGCCCTTTACATTTTCAAATATAAAAAGTTCAGGCTGAAGCTTATTAAGTATTCCCAAATAATTTTTAAATAAATAATTTCTCGGGTCAGTATTCATTGAATCCGGCGATTGAGCGCGTCCCACAGTTGAAAATGCCTGACATGGCGGTCCACCTATGATAATATCTACATGCTCTGACAGTCTCCTTTCTATATCCTCAATCACGCCATCTCTTGTAATATCGTCGCACATTACAGAGCGTTCTATATCTTCATCCGAATATTTATAATACCTCATGCGTGTTTTAAGTGTTTCACAAGCAGCTGGATTGATTTCCAAATGTAATAAGGCCCTAAATCCTTCTTTATAAAAGCCTTCACTTAAACCACCACAACCAGCAAATAAATCTACAAAAGTAAATTCTCTGCTCATCTATTTGACTCCTCTTTTCTGAAACTCGCAATATCGCCAACCGTTATCCTGCGAGTACGCCACTGTCCCTGTATTTATAAGCATATTAATATCTATGCATTCCGTTCATCTTTTCCCTTATCTTCCTTTCGAAATTCGCAGATATCGCTTATATCGCAATCTAAGTACGATGCAATTTTCAAAAGAACACTCATCGATACCTCTTCATCCTTTCTCATTTTTGTCATTGTATTTGGTGCGATTTCCACCGCCTTTCGTAAATCAGCATTACTTAATTTCCTATCAATTAATAACTTCCATAATTTGTTGTAACTTACTTTCATACCATACCTCTCGCTCTATAAATAACAATAGACTACTTTCTTATAAATCCATAGTATTTATTATAGTACGACAGCATCGCTCTTTCAATCAAAATCTCTCAAAATCTTGCGATGTTTCTTTTGTTTCTTTTGTATTCCTGTCCTTTACAGGCGCAAGAATACGGATTGCCTTTTCTCCGGAATTAACGTGCCTTTCAAGGTTCTTCTGCCATGCCTTATATCCAGCCACAAGCGTTGCTTCCGGCTTCCCACACTCTGTACGCCAACCGCTTTTACTTTATATCCCGTGCAACCCCAAAAGCCATATATTCTGATTTGATATATAACAAATAATCGGGAACAGCATTGGGAATGGTTTTTGCTACTTTTGTCATTTCATACAAATAAGCATTAGATATTTCATAGTCTGCAATAATATCAACATCTGCCACATTTCCCAATAACATTAAGAGCGCTGAAATTACTCCTGTCCTGTCTTTTCCCTCTTGACAATGAAAAAGTATGCCGCCCTCTGAATTAGCCATTGTATGAAAAATATTAAATATAGCATTATCATTTTCAAAAGCATTTGGACTGATTTTAACAATATTTTCATTCCGTAAATCTATAATTGTTACCTTTGCAATGGACTGCGCCACCGAAGGCTTCTCTGCAATTACTAACTTCATTACATTCCTCCATTTCTTTGTACAAAAAAAGACGAGGTAAACTTTCGTCTACTTCGCCTTAAAACTTATTTTGTAAAATCATAATCATTTTTCACTATGCTCAGGAATATCAAAAACAAAATGATCCATCTTTTCATTTAAAGTACCCATACAACATTTTTTATACTTCTTTCCGCTACCACATGGACACATATCGTTTCTTCCCACATTATTATATTCTGGATTCTGAACTTTTATTTTTTTTACATTCCATAACTGATATGGTGATTCCAGCTGCTCCATTAAGAAATCGAGAACTTGATAATTAAAATCTTGCCCTTCTATTTTTAACAAAGCATATTTGTCAAACGGATCAGTAACAATTGCCACCGCTAAAATCTGAAAATCTGTTACCTTATAACAGCATTGCTCTCCATTATATAGCTGTCCAAGTTTATGCTTACAACCACCCCTCAATCTAATCTTTGAACCACATATTGAGCACTCTTCTTCCTTTATTATTGCTTCACGACTTGTAAATAGTTTATATGGAAAAAGCATTTGAAAACGCTTAATCACTTGCAGAATATATGATAACTGGTATCTAATACCAATGGGTTCACCAAAATAATTATTATAATGTTTTTCAAGAAAAGAAAGCTCAATGTCTGCTCTATCTAACTTTAGCCAAGCATTTTCATATTTTTTATCTTTCATATCCAAAAAAGCATCTGTATAATTTTTTTGCACTAAATATATTTGATAGAGACACCATAAATAATTAGCTTTATGTTCGTTTCCATCAGCTACTGCTTGTGTTTTAACTTCTTGTATTTTATTACCAATACTCGAATCTATTTTATCATTTAACTGAGCTAAAAATCTTTCAATTTCACTAATTTCCATTATTATCTCCGTTGCTTGTGAACATTCCCTGAACTGCTAGTTTTAATGCATCTTCTGCCGAATCTGCTGGTCCTTCATAGGATATCTTTTTATTTCCTTTATCATCTGCTACTATAATATTAATCTTAGCCATAAGTTCACCTTCTTTTCTATGATGCTTTTTAATTTCATCTGTCAAAAAATTAGCCACAATACTTAAGGCAATTGGTAACACTATAGATGTTACAATAAATGTTGCTACCGTTACTACAGCAGAATGCAATTCTAACTTTTCAAAAGAATCATCATCAGCTGCTATATCTGGAACAAAAACATCACTTGCTTTCTCTTGTGCATATCCCAAAAATTCTCTTGTAGTTTCAGGAAAAACATACTCTGAAACATTTTCTCTTACTAAATGTTCTGGAATAATCAGCATGTTTGCTTTACCAATTTCACTTAATAAATCCTTTGGAAAATATGCTTCCTTATATACAGACTCAAAACTTATCGCTGTATCCTCAATATTAATAATTTCTTTGTTAGATTCATGCATCATTTTTTCTCCCTTCAGCAAGTTTATCATCGATAATATATATTTCATAGCCTTATTATGATTATACTAACATCCAACCTGATTGTCATTTCTTTTTTCTTATACTTTCCCCTCCTACCTTCCTGTGGATCCAAATGCTCCGTTCCCCTCTCTTTCCATGCCTCGTAAGTAAATTCCGGTATCACAACCGGCAATATGACAAGCTGCCCTATCTTATCTCCGAATTTGATTTCATATGCATCATTACTGACATTAGAAATGATGGCATATATTTCTCCCTGATATCCAGAATCAATCGGTGGCAATTCACACACAATCCCGATAGAACTTAATCCGCTTCTTGGAAAAATATATTCGGCATTCCATGTGTGGATAAATCCATACTACAAAATTCATAATATTACTTATAACACCTAACATAATGACAGCAAGTAAACATATGCTAATTCTTACACACATCTGTTCTTTTACAGTACATTTACCATCTCTATACTTTTTAAGTATTCTTTTAAATTCTTCCATACTTTCTCCTTCTCGCAGAGGGTAGCCCAAAACTACCCTCTACTTTTACAATCTTTAATTTTCTGCTAATTTAATAAACGGTGCAATGATAGACACCTTCGCATTTCCAAATTCAATTGCATACGGTCTGATAACCACCTCTGATACTGAAATTGTAATGTAAATAGGTTCTTCCGATGCTTCCAAAATTTCCTTTATAACAACTAGACGCGTTGTTTCCACCTTAATCGTAAAAGATGAAAAATTATCAGGATTTACACATCAGAATATACAAAGGAACGCATCAGAGAACGGATAGAATTGAAGCGGGAACGGAAAGCGGTTATCCCGAAAAGAGATTATGCAGACAGGCGGTTGATTGACACCTCTGATGAGAAATTTCAGAACAGTCCGGGGCTGCAGAGGTGGGCAACGGTTGAGAATTTGAAGATTGCGGCACAGGCATATAATGAAGCAGGTTCCATAAAAGAACTGGAACAGAAAATCGCCACAACAGCCGCTACTAGAAAAGAAGCAAAACAGACCGTCCGCAAGCTGGAAAACCGCATCAAAGACCTTGCAGAAATCATTAAATATGCGGAACAGTACAAAGAAAACAAGGCTTACAATATCGCTTATAAAAAATCTTAAAACCCTGACGCATATTTCCGCAAACATGAGAGCCAGATTATCCTCTATGGCGGCGCAAGGCGTATGCTGGAACAGGCGGGCATCCCCCTAAAAGGCTTGAACATTGACAAGCTGAAAGCGGAATACCAAGAGCTGACTGCACAAAAAAATGAGCTGACCGCCACATATAAAAACTGTGAAAAGGAAGTAAAATCACTGAACCGGAAACTAGAGAACCTGAACCAGTATTTAGGGTGCACAGAGCCGCCTGAAAACGCACAGGAACAGCCAGACCGGGATAACAGCCATTCCCGATAATTTCCCATCAGAAAAAGGCTTTAAAAGCAAAAACGCATCATGGAAATGTGCATAACTCCCCATTCCGCTATGGACAACACTGTTTGCAGCTCCATAAGACGGGAAGTTATACACATTGCCCACAATGCCGGAGGCGGCGGAATCCCATCCATTCCTTCATCCTTTTTACTTATTTGAAAAAAATATTGCATACAAGACCGTTTTCATGTATTATAATCTACAAATCTGTAAAAAAGTGCCTACGGCACTCTCAACTCCCCTGCCCCCTCATTCATGAGGGGAAGGGGTTTTCCTTTGCCTTACTTTATTGTAAAATTCTTTTATGA